>CAJUTJ010000129.1 GCA_910589655.1 uncultured Acetatifactor sp.
CAATCACGTCCATAATGCCACAATCCAGTGTTTCACAAATACGGGCAAGTGTGTCCATGCTGATATGTTTCCCTTCTTTGCCCATGTTGGCAATCATATTTGTGGTCAGGCCAGCGGCAAGCCTTAAATCCTCTTTCCTCATGTTGCGCTCTATCAGTGTGTGCCAGAGCGGTTTGTAGCTGATGTGCATTTTTCTCCCTGCCTTTCTGCCCCATATGGGCGTTTATACCCATTATATCAGGATTCTTGCTAACTCACAAATATTTCTTGACGGTATCGCCGGTTCCGTCTGGATTGTGCTTTTCCTTTCCTCTTTTGATTACCTCTAATTAGCCATGACCTGATTTATACCGCATCATCTGCAAAGTTCATTCTTAACAGTTCCTTAGCTAACTTTTCAGGAGCTGTCCTATTTACTTCATGCCCGGCATTATCAATCAAACATAATCTGGCATTGGAAATATTTTTTGCCAGCGCCTTTGCTGCTTTCTTATTCGCTATATCTTTTTTCCCACAAATAATCAAAACCGGACACAATATATTACTTAAATCTTGCCTGAAAATAGCTATGGCAAATACTTTTGTCAAGATAAGGGGGCTGCAACGGTAAATACCAATCAGATATTTGGGGCATAGAACTAACTAAATAAAGATAGATTTTCCATAATAAAGGAAGGACTCCAAAAGCGGGCTTGTAAAGAGAAGAGGGAGATTATAAGCAGAAGCGGCAAAAACCTTGAAAATCGAAGGCACTGAAAAAGTCGGTATCTGCCTAACGAATACACAATATATGTGTATTTTACAAACTAACAGTTCTACATATTGTGTTCTTCTTTAGGTAATTTGGACTTTTTCAGTGCCCTCAAAATCAAAGGTTTCTGCCGCTTTCTATAAAGGCTTATGAGAAGATAATCAATATATTTTCCGTCCTTTCTCGTCCCCGATACCGCTTTTGCGGTAGAAGTAGGAGTTCACTTGATCCCGCCATTCTTTGGCATTGTACAGCTGTCTGTCGAAACGTTCCCTCACCGTCTTATAAACGCTTTCGGGAACTTTGCCCTCCAGACTTTCCCACAGTGAAATCATCTCTTCCACTTCGTCCACACCCTCAAAGTGAGTGTCATAGATATGCTGTATCAAGGTTTTCCCCGACTTTAGCCGGTAGGTGTAGGGAACATGGTGGAAAAACAGAAGCAGCTCCTCCGGGCAGGTTTCCATATTGTCATACATGGATGCGTTGGGTTCATTATATTGCTGTGCATAACCCGTGCCTTGGCGGCTTCTGTCCACTCCAAGCCCAAGATGATCTGCCCGATGGTAGGTTCCCCAGCGGGAATATTCATATCCGTCCACGCTACAGCCATAATGGGTATTGGGTGTCACCATCCAGCCGATTCCCAGAGGAACGGTATATTTTTCATAAACGGCTCGGGAGTTCAGAAGGATTTTTTTCACCTTTTCCACTACCTCTTCTTCATTGGAAAGGGTTAAGCGGATCCACTCCTCGGCAATCTCTTCCGCCGTCAGAGAAGTGCAGAACGCCAAACGCCCGAAGCCGTAGAAATTGGCAGCCGCCAAATCGTTTCCCGTCCAGTTTCGGTCATTTCCCGTATTGCAGACTGCCGCAAAGCCGGTATGTACATTTCCGAATGTCCTGCCGCCGATAATATCCGCCACCCTGTCGCAGCGCTCTTCCGTTGGAAAGTTTTCCGTTCCGCCTTGGCATTCTCCTGCCGGACGGCTTTCCGTACAATAAGTGTGGAATTCCAGCACTTCCTTAAACAGGGGAATGAGATAACAGACATCAATCTGATGCCCTGTATACTCCTGCGCTGCCTGAACCTCCAGCATTTGATTGGTTTTCTTCAGTCCGCCCAGCAAAGGAGACACCGGCTCCCTTACCTGAAAGTCCATGGGGCCGTTTTTGATCTGAAGAATTACATTATCGTGATAATCACCGTCTTGAGCGATAAAATTGTCATATCCCGCCCTTGCGCGGTCTGTCTTGTAATCCCGCCAATCCTGCGTACAATTATACACAAAGCAACGCCAAATGATCAGCCCGCCGTAAGGTTTTACCAGATCCGCCAGCATATTGGCTCCGTCCGCCTGTGTCCTCCCGTATGTAAAGGGACCGGGGCGCCCTTCGGAATCGGCTTTTACCAGAAAACCGCCCAGATTGGGAATGTTTTTGAATATTTCCTCCATCTTCCGCTGCCACCACTGCCGCACTTCCGGATCCAAAGGATCGGCGCTGTCCGGCCCGCCCAGCTCCAAGGGCGCCGCAAAGTTCAGAGACAGATAAAGTTTGATTCCGTAATCCGCAAAAATCTCGGACATGGCGGCAAGTTCTTTAAAATATCTCTCGGTGATCAGCCATGTGGCCGCCTGCTTTACATTGACATTGTTGATCACCACACCGTTAATGCCGATGCTTGAAACGAATCTGGCATAATCCCTTGTACGTTGATCCACAAGTATTTTGTCCTGTCGGAAAAAGAAAGACTCCCCCGAATATCCCCGTTCTATGCTGCCGTCCATATTGTCCCAGTGATTGTACATTCGCAGAGGATTATCGGGATTGGAAAATAGTTCCATATCTTTCAGCGGTCTCTCCATAGCAATCTGGCGGAGCAGCGCAAATACACCGTACATAAGACCTTTTTCATCCGCTGCCCATAATGTCAATATGCCCTTCTCTTCTTTCAGGTAAAATCCACCCTCTTTTATACCGTTTTTTACCTTTTCAATCCCTAAGGAGTCTCTTTTTTCCCCCGCTGCTTCTTCTTTCCATACTAAATTGTTTTCAGGCTGCTGTGCTGCGGCTTTCTCCGCTGCGCCGTTTTCCGGCTCCTGCCGTGATTCCGCCCCAAATTTCCTCAGCGCCAATGTTGCTTGACGAATATCCGATCCCATGTGAATCCCAATGCCAAGCATTCCTTCCACCCCGTTTTTCAATTCCTCCAAAGCATGTGCAACAATCCGGTTCTCCTCGGAAAATCCTGCAACCGCCGCTTCCGTAACATATGCTCCGTTTCCGCAGTCTCTCTTTCTCCCATATTCCAGCCAAAGTTGAGTCCAGTCCCTTTTCTGCATATTCCCTCCCGTTCCGCAGCATCCTTCTGTCAGTATAGTCTGCCGCCGGCTTTTTATTTCGTAACCGTTCAGCGCAGCCGCCGCTTCTTTTTTCCGTTGAAGCAGCAGCGGCCTTGTCTTTGCTGAACGGTTATTCTAACTGTAACATTGACCGTTCTTCTTTTCTCTCTATTCCTTGCTTTCCGGTAAGCATTTTTTGCTAAATGCTCGCCGTTCCTGTCCCATACCACTCTATCACAGCAAATCCCATTCCCTTTTCCTATCCATAGGTACAAAAAAGCTTCCCCACCGGCAAAAATAGGGCAGAATTAAACTGGCATGGTAAAAAAGTTGTATTCTGGTACTTTTTGTCAATCCACTTCTTCTGTATACTGCTAATAGTCCATGGAGAAGATGATAAAAAATCTTTGCTCATACACATTTCGGAGAACGCAGGAACCACGTTCTTCATAAAATGAAAACAGTGAGCAATTTAGAAAGGTGCATATTATTATGGAAAAGAAAAGAAACTTCGGATTATTGATTGCAGGTTCCATCCTGCTGATTGTCTCCATCCTTTTTGCGGTGTACACATACAACACCAGCTATCAGAAATCTGTTGCCGCAGGCAGCGCCCTCTCAGAGGTCAAAAAACAGATTTCCGACATTGAATCAGGCGCCGCCACAGGTGATTTGGAATCGTTGAACGCACAGAAAAGCTCACTCTCCGCCGAAAAGCTTACTCTGGAACGTCCCTATTCCTACAGTTTGATCCTGCTGTTTTTCTCCGTTATGCTGACTATAAAAGGAATTTACAATGCTGTGGCAGGAACAGCAACGGAAAAAGCCGACATAAAACGTATGGCACAGGCAGGTCTGCTGGCGGCTCTCTGCTATATCGGTTTCGCTTTTTTTAAGATCGACATTCCCGTAGGCCCCGGAAAAACCGCCTTTCACTTCGGCAATGTATTTTGTGTCCTTGCCGCGCTGCTCTTAGGAGGCTATTGGGGAGGCTTGGCGGCCGCCGTGGGCATGACCATCGGAGATCTGACTACATCCTATGTCACCAGTGCCCCTAAGACTTTTCTGTTAAAACTGTGTATCGGATTGATTGTAGGCCTGATAGCCCACAAAATGTTCAAATTGAGTCAGGATCACTCCGCAAAATATGTCACAGGCGTTACCATTCTGGCCAGTGTCTGCGGCATGGCATTTAACATGGTTGCCGACCCCCTTGTGGGTTACTTCTATAAGATGTATCTCTTGGGCATACCTCAGGATATCTCTTCCGTCCTTGCCAAAATGAGTGCCGTAACCACCGCTGTAAACGCCATTGTTGCCGTAATTGCCGCATCCGCCTTCTATCTGGCGCTGCGTCCGGCATTGCGGAAATCGGGACTTTTTGTGGAGGTGTCTCCGGTCAGGAAGACCAAAGCCGATCAATAAAAAAGCAAGGTGACATAAGAAAAGACAGGGAATGCCGCTTCATGCGCCGCATCCCCTTGTCTTTTTTACCTGCCTTTTTTAACCTTGCTTTCCTTATTTGGCTTTTATTACTCGTCTTTCCTTATTTGGCTTTTCTTACTTGCCTTTCCTTATTTGGCTTTCCTTGCTTGACCTTTATTACTCGTCTTTCCTTATTTGGCTTTTCTTACTCGCCTTTCCTTATTTGGCTTTCCTTGCTTGGCTTTTCTTACTCGTCTTTCCTTATTTGGCTTTTCTTTACTCGCTTCTTCTGGCAAAGAAATCATCAATCATATTCTTTATATCGTCCTCCGGCATGGTTTTTAAGAGATATCCTTCCGGTTTCAAAGCCATAACCTTCCGCACACTCTCTTTATCACCTCTGCCGGTTAAAAACATTACGGGTATATCCGCAATATCTTCGTCGGAGCGAATCATTTCCAAGGCCTGTCTTCCGTCACAGACAGGCATCTCATAATCCAGTAAAACCAAGTCGGGACGGTTTATGGTAATCTTCTTTATGGCAGATATACTCGAGCTTGCTTCTATCATATCATAATGCGCCGCCAGCAGCTGGGTCATTTTAGTCCGCATAAAATCCGAATCGTCCACCACAAGGATTTTCTTTTTCCGTTCCACATTCTCCGCGTTTTCTTTCACCAGAAATTCGTTAATCGCCGCAATGGCATTCTGATGATTGATCTCCGTGGCGTTTTTACCCCGGATGGAATCGGCCGATGACACACAAAATGCAAAATATCCGTTACCGCCGGTAGCAAACAGCATACTACATGCAGGCTGAGATCTTTGGAAGGAATTTACCAGCTGCTCATGAGTCAGCAGACTTTCTTTCTCCAGCTCCAGCAAATCTATGGCCGAAAAGCTCTTACGAACCTTCTCCAAAAACTGACGGGAAAGATATCTGGTAACATTCAGCACCATATCGTCCACCTTCGGATAATCCGCATTTAAGATTCCGGCTATAATTTTAAGCAGAAGCCGTTCTTCATAAACAAAAGTAATCTCATTTTTTTCCTTTTTTGCCCCGTGGTACAGAAAGCGGCAGCATACTACTTTTCCAAAATCCTCCCCGGCATACTGGCCGCTGATCATTTTGGCATCCAAATGAAACATCTCTTTGGCAATCTGAACAATTGTGGCTTCCAGCGCATCTTTTTCCTTATCATGAGGAATATTCGTCCATTTACTGGCGGTTTTCCCGACAATGGCCTGATCTTCCATCTGTGTATGAGAAACCACCCATCCGATGCATACTCCCAGAAAATGACGGATAGATTCCATAGAATATCCGGTTTCCTCTAACTCTTCTTCCAATGCCGGCAGCGTAACAAAGCGAAAATCATCATGCAGACGCTTATGTATTTCATACTCACTGTACTGGATGGACTGCATATATGCTTCTTCATGCTCAAAATGCTCTTCTGTATGATGCTTGATATATTTTACGCCTTCTCGGCACACCCATTCGTTTTTTTCTTCGTTTTGGCTGAGTTTGAGCAGTTTATTCACTCTTGAAAAAAGCACCTGATGTTCTTTGTCGATAAAATCTACGCCGATTTTATAGCTGTCTTTCCATACTACCTGATTCATTTCACTACCCCTTCCCTACGTTTTTATAGTAGATATGACATCTCGCGCCCGGCAAGCGCATAAGAATCGTACATGCATAACGCATCAAACGCGCAGCGGATGTATTCTTTCACATATTATATCATAAGTTCCGCTCTTTTGACCATCCATATTTTTTTTCTTTTTCTTTATTCCTTGGTTACGTCCCCCCGCCGCCGCAAGGTGTTTTCACGCTGTACTGCGCGACAAGCCCGAGACAGCCGTGCGCGGAACCGCAATAAGCTGCAAGCCCGCTTTGAAGGCTGTCTCCCATTAGAATTGAGCAGCGAAGGCTTTTCCTACACGTCATGCGCGTCGTGCGCCGCATAGCGGCATATTTCCTCTGCGCGGGAATGTGCATCAAAAGAGCTTTGGGACAAAGCATTCACATTTGTCCCAAAGCTCCATGTTTTCACCTATTACTTCCATACTTCCAAACATGCCGACACAGTCGGCACAAACAATTTATGAATTGGTGCAAATCCGGAAGAATCGCGCCAGCGATTCTTCTAACTGCTTTAGCAGTTTGGGGAGAAGCTCTGCTCCGCAGAGCGTGAAATCACTTAGCGAGGTCCTTTCGAGCTTAGTGATTTCCTTCACACTTCCAGACATGCCGACACAGCCGGCACAAACAATCAATGAATTGCCGCAAGGCCGGAAGAATCGCGCAAGCGATTCTTCGAGGAATGATTTAGTTTCTCTTAGGTTGTGTTCAAAGAGGGGTGTTTACACACCCTCTTTACAACCTTAGAGAAACTTCATTCCTTTCACACTTCCAAACATGCCGACACGGTCGGCACAAACAATTTATGAACTGGTGCAAGGCCGGAAGAACGCTGCTCTTGCGTTCTTAAAGGAATGGCAAAGCCATTCCTTGGGAATGACTTAGATTTTCTTAGGTTGGGTACAAAGAGGGGGTGTTTACACACCCTCTTTCCAACCTTAGAAAATCTTCATTCCGTTCACACTTTTACTGTACGAACTGCACCGACACATTTCCCATTGCACAATCTATACCTATAGTCTTGCTTGCGTTATTATCGATATACTTTTGGCTGGAAAAACCGCTGCTGCCGGAGTTCCCCAAAGTCACATTCCCCAGCGCTTTGGATAGCTCATAGTTAAAATCCCGCTGACTTCCTTCCAGACGTAAAGAAACATTTCCCATGGAGCATGTCATATCGGCATCTCCGTCCAATGTCCCTGAAAGTGTAAAATCACCCAAGCCAACCTCTGCGTCCAGCTCTCCCACATTTACCTCTTTCAGCTTGATCTGGCCAAGCCCCACGGAAACTTCCAGTTCCTCCGCCATTAAATCGTTCAGCGTAATTTGTCCCGCACCTACCGCCAATTCTACCTTATCCGCCTGAAGTCTGTCAAAGCTCAGCCGTCCCGCGCCTACTTCGATGTCGGCACTGTCAAAATATGCACTCTCCGGAATATAGAAAGTGATCTGACAACCGTTTAAATCATCCCATCTCTTGACTGAGGACGAGGAACGGATATAAAGTGTATTGTCTTCCACATATCCTTGAAACTTTCCCGCATAATTCGCTTCCAGATAGAAATTCTCATCCGGAGAGACCTTGGTGGTAAATGCGCATGCGCCCACCTCAAAATTCAACTCCCGGATATCGCTGCCAAGGCTGTAACGATCTACATTTCCTCTTAAGATACTATACCGGCTGTCAAAACCAATGTCATCAATATGCTCCAGAAAATCCGATTCATCTATGTGCTCCAGAAAATCCGGCTCCTCCGGCCAAACATTCTCATCCGGAAAATCCATATCGTTCATCCAGCCTATAAAATCATTTTCTCCCACCTGAATTCCCCAGCTTGAAAAGGGATCCAATCCGATTTTGACCCGTCCTCCCGTAACGCTTTCCACAACGTCCTCTATGGTAGTTCTTCCCTTGATTCTGCTTGCCACCGTTCCCATGACCATACCGATTACAATCAGGACAACCGCTGTGTAGGCACATCCTATCATAAATTTTTTCATATTAACCTCCTTCTTGCTGCAACCCGGAAATATGAGCGCAGGCATTCGATTCTATTTCCGCTTACACAGTCCCTGAAACAATTTATTCAATCCTCTGACAGCAGCAGGTGTAACAATCCCTGCCATGGCAACCGTCAACATTAAAAATAAAATCCCCAGACCGCCGCATACAAAGCCGGCTCCTAATAAAGCCACCCCCACCAACGGATCTGTCCACATACACATCACACCTGTGACGAGCATTACCACTAATAATACAAATAACATGATTGCGGTAACGCCGAAGCCGAAAATCAAGGCAAACCAAGTAACAATAATTCCTGCCAGTGTTCCAAGAGCCCCGCAGGCAAGCCCGAATGCCACCGGAGAAATGAAGATGCAGCCGATTACTATCAGCACAATTGCCCATGCGGGCATACTGTCATTTTTCGACGATTCGCACTTCGTCTGCTGCTCTCCGGCCTGCTGGTATTGAACCACTGCCCTGTTTTGAGCTCTCTGGTATCCGGAATCCCCGTACCCCGACCCGTTAATATCCCTCTTAATATTTTCCGCGACTTTCGCGGGATTTCCCAATGCTTCAATGACTGCCTGCTCATTTTCCGGCCCCGCATCATTAAAATATTCATTATAATATTGCAATGCCTCCTCACGCTCCGAAGGAGAAATATTTTGAAGCAGGCTTTCCAACTGTTTCATAAAATCAACTCTGTTCATAACTTTTCCCACTCCCTTCCGGGTTATCCTTTCCCTCATTAGAATTTATGTCTATTCTGCCTTCAAACAGACCTGTAATCTTATCTGAATACCTGCGCCATTCACTCTCGTACAGCCTCAGCTGCGCCCAGCCTCTGCTGGTAACTTTATAATAGCGCCTGTTCCTGCCGGCACATTCCATATCATAAACTTCCAGACATTCGTCCTTTTGCAGCCTTCTGAGCACCGGATATAATGTGGACTCAGACAATTCAATAACCTGTCGCACATCCTGTGTGATCTTATATCCGTAAGTTCCCTCCGGCTGCTTTGAGACCACCGCCAGCACTATGGCATCCAGAAGAGCCGAACCTGTATTAAATACCATGTTATCTCTCCTTATTATATTGCCGCAAGCAGCAACTTGTTTTGTCTCTGCATCCTCTATGTCGCAGCTTAACTGCGACTCACAATCCATTGTAATATTCTCTATACACCTCCCCTGCAAACCACACTTTCACTTGAAATTGTTTTTATTTCATATAACCGGCCAAACTATTGTTGCTGTATAATAATATATGACATATAATATCTCAGCTGATGAGAATACTATATGCCATATAATATTATGTGTCAATATATATTTGCCAAATATTTTCTAAAGAAAAACTTAAGAAGCGTTTTGTTATCGTTCCATCTTCCAAAAATAAGCGCTGTATGCGGGAAGCTTGCTGCCTCCTCCAAAATCATGGTCAGCGCCGCTGATGAGATCCACCGCCGTTCCGCAGCCCGCGTCAAAATGAGCGTCAAAGTCTTCACCGTCGGCGTTGATCGCCACAAGCACTCTCTCGTTGTCGGTCTTTCTCTCAATAATGCATTGCTTATTCGTCAGCAGAACCGAGCGGAAGCTGCCGTAATTGAGCGCCTCGGAATTCTTTTTGGCCTCTGCAAGCTTGCAGATCCATTCACTCAGGCCGTTCCACACAGGCTCTTCAAAGCAAGGCCGAAGAGATGGATCTCCCTGTGATTTCTCCCCCTTTGCGCCCCACTCGCTTCCATAATAAACACAAGGAATACCTGGCATTCCGAATTGAAGGGCATAGATGAGGGGCAGATGCTTTTCATTGGTAAGAATGCTGGCCACTCTGGTGACATCATGGTTATCCACAAAGGATAACAGGTGCTTTCCTTTATAGAGCGTCCAGTTCTCCGGCCCGAACTGCCTCATCAAAGAGTGGACAATCTCAAACATGTTCATGCTGTTAAAGCTGCTGTACAGTCCCTTATAGCATTCATAATTTGTGACGGAATGAAGCATACTGTCGTTCATCATCCGGTTATAATCACCGTGGAGCATTTCACCGATCAGGACAAAGTCTTCCTTTAACCCTTGCGTATATCCTCTCAGCCTGCGCACAAAGTCCTCGTCCAGACTGTAAGCCACATCCAGACGCAGGCCGTCAATGTCAAATTCGTCCACCCAGAATTTCACGCTTTCCAACAGATGGTTAATTACAGCCTCGTTGCGCAAGTTCAGCTTAACCAGATCATAGTTGCCTTCCCATCCTTCATACCAAAGTCCGTCGTTATAATTAGAATTACCACCGAAGTCAATACGATAAAACCAGCTTGTGTAAGCCGAACCTTCTCTGTTTTTCACCACATCCTGAAAGGGGCCGAACCCTCTTCCCACATGGTTAAACACACCGTCCAGCACCACTTTGATGCCGTTTTCGTGCAGTTTTCCACATACCTCCCTGAAATCCTCGTTTGTGCCCAGACGTGTGTCCAGCTTACGGTAATCCCTTGTGTTATAGCCGTGAGTGTCCGACTCGAAAATAGGTGAAAAGTAAATTGCGTCTATTCCCAGCTTCTTCATATGAGGAATCCAATCCAGCACCTTCAGAATCCGGTGTTCCAACACACCGTCATTTTCAAAGGGCGCTCCGCAGAACCCCAAGGGATAAATTTGATAAAAAACACTTTCGTATGCCCACATACATAAATCTCCTCTCGCATATAATTTTATTTTTAAGGCAAAGACAGTTCATTGACCGTTTAAGTACTATAAATGAATGCTTGCCAATACCTTTTGTGGATAAAATGGATATCTGTGTCATTTTTTTTAGAATTTCCGAGAAGAAATCCACCAAATCCACAGAGTTATCCACATCTACACTTCTGTCATTTTATCACACTTTACGTGTCAGTTCCACTAAAGCGTATAAGAAAAATCATTCTCCCGCTCTATACGTCCTGTTTTGCGGCCTGCTGCGCCTTAATTTAGTCAATACCGATCCACAAACCTCTCAAATCAATGCTTATCTCCTGCAAAGTATGACCCACACCCTGTGGAAAACTTTTTACACACACTAAAGCCATGCATCCCAAAATCTTTCCACACGCTTTGCCACCGTATCCACTGCCACCGTCTCAAAGCCTTCCCATTCTCTGGGAAACATCTTGCGGTATGCAATCTGGAGAAAACGCTCGTCCAATAAAGCAATGATTCCCACGTCCTCCGTAGTCCTGATTACACGCCCTGCAGCCTGAAGCACCTTGTTCATGCCCGGATATCGGTAGGAATAGTCAAACCCGTTTTCGCCCTCCATGTCAAAATATCTTTTTAGTATCTCCCGTTCACTGCAAACTTGAGGAAGCCCCGTTCCGACGATAATCGCTCCGATTAGGCTGTCATTCTTCAAATCAATCCCCTCGCTGAAAATGCCGCCCAGCACACAGAATCCAATGAGAATAATATCCTCTTCCTCCTCTATATCCATCTCCACGGCGGTCTGCAGGTCACAATCGGCATTCCCCCGAAAACGGGAAAGGAAATTTTCCCGATCCGCCTCGCTCATGGAATCGTTTTGTAAGAGGCACTCCTTTCCCTCATCTGCAAAATATTTCATATAAATGTCATATATAGTGTACAAAAAGGCATAGGACGGGCAGAAAACCATATAGTTTCCATGCCTGTTTTTCACGATTTCGTCAATATAACGGGCAATATTATAATATTCCGTATCCGAGCGCCTTGTATATTTGCTGGTCACATCATGGGCAATTAATAACGCCCGCTTTTCCGGATGAAATACCGATTTCGCATAAACTTCATAATCCTCATCATCGCCTCCCAGCAGCTTTTTATAATACTGTATCGGCAGAAACGTTGCAGAGAACAAAATGGTACTGCGCCCTTTGAGCATACAATTTTTCAGATTTTCCGCCGGATTAACGCAGAACAGCTTAATCAGGAAATCTCCGTCTTCTCCTGTTTGGGTATACTTTACATAATGCTCGTCCAAAAGCTCATAAATTTCCAAAAAGTGAGCCACCTCAAAGTAAAAGTCCAGCAGCTGTTCTCTGACAGGAAGCTGTTCCTCCTCCGGCTCCGCCAAATACTCATCCAAAACGGCATGGAGCCGCATGAGCGGCTTTAAAAACCCGTCTATACTTTCCACGGTCCGCCAGCCGTCACAATCCCGCTTCATCTCCAATAATTCTTCATTACATTTCTCCAAATGGTAGATCATCTTGGAAGCATATCCTTGACGGACCAAGGCGCTTCTGCCCCCGTGCGGTTTTTCACTGCTCCGTCCACTCTCCTCCAAATCATATGACATACCTGTCATATCCAGTGTCATTTGTCCGGAAAAATCCTTCTTTTTCAAGGGTTTTGACGTTTCTGACATGATTGTCTGTTTTAATTCTCTGCGGGCTTCCAGAAAGGCATCCTTGTAAAGCGATGCACTGTACATTTCTCTTCCCCGATCGAGAAGATTATGTGCCTCGTCAATTAAAAAAATGTATTTCCCACTGCTTCCCTCTGCAAAAAATCTTTTTAAGTAAACGTGTGGATCAAAGAGATAATTATAATCGCAAATCACGGCATCAGCGAAAAGACTCATATCCAGACACATTTCGAACGGACACACATGATGCCTTTCCGCATACTCCGCAATCTGTTCTCTGCTGAAGCTCTCTTCCGAAGTCAGTAATTCAAACAGGGCATCATTGATTCTGTCGAAATGGCCTTTTGCATAGGGGCAATATTCCGGATTGCATTCCACCCGTTCCATAAAGCAGCTTTTTTCCTTTGCCGTCAATATTATGCTTTTGAAATGAAGCCCCTTCCGGCGAAGCAGCTCAAAAGTCTCGTCCGCTACCGTTCTGGTAATGGTTTTTGCCGTCAGATAAAAAATTTTCTCCGCCATCCCCTGTCCTACAGCCTGAACGGCGGGATAAACGGTGGAGATTGTTTTCCCCACTCCCGTAGGAGCCTCCAGAAACAATTTTTTCTTATGATAGATGGTCCGGTAGACATTGGCTACAAGCTCTTTCTGCCCCTCCCTATAAGGAAAGGGAAATTTGAGACCATTTATGGAGTTCTGACGGATATGCTGCCACTTGCAAGAGTAGTCCGCCCATTTCCGGTAAGCCCTCACCAGATTTTCAAACCAGTCCTCCAGCTGCCGAAAGGTATAGTCCTCATAAAAGTAACGTAATTCCTCCGTTTCCATATTACAGTAGGTCATACGCACCCTGATTTCATTTAATTTTTCTTGAAGAGCACAGATATAAGCATAGCATTTCGCCTGTGCAATGTGCAGAGGCAGGGGTTCTTTCATTTTGGCAAGCTCCCGGTAAGTACCCTTGATTTCATCTATGATAACCTGCCCTCCCTGATGAATGATGCCGTCGGCACGACCTTCCACCACCAAAATATAATTTTCCGTAGGCAAGGTATAGCGCAGTGTGACCTCCGCCTCGTATTCGGCGCCCATTCTCCGCTGAATCTTGCGGTGAATGCGGCTTCCCTCCTGCATGGCATTGTCGGGTGATACCTGATGCCGATTGTCAATGTCTCCATGACGTAAAATGAACTCCACAAGATTCCTGACGGAAACCCGTACTTCCATAGGCGGAAGCTCTCTTTCCACAAATCCGTTATCAGGTCTTCTCTCCGTGATCTCCGTATTCATATGCACCTTCTTCCGTCTCCTTCCGTCTCGTTAAATCCTTCATTGTTGTCGGCACCGAGACAAGTTAAAAATGTCGTCCTCGGTCGTCTCAACAACAAAAGACTCCCTATGAAGATAGTACTCTATCCTGCATAGGGAGTCAATTTGCTTTTTAGTATTGCATTGGATCAGCAAGCCACTGCCAGCTGGTTCAACAGTTCTTCCAGACCGGCATTGTAGCCGTCGTAGGAAACCTTCAACATATTATCAAAATTCAGCCCGTACACTCCTAAAAATGACTTGGCATCCACTACATACCTATTGTAGGAGATATCAATGTCAAAATCACACTTGGAAGCTACGTCCACAAAGTGCTGAACCATGTCAGGTTTCAAGCGAATCGTCTTAACCATACTAAACCATCCTTTCACAAGACTCAACATTGTTAAAATTTCTTGCTCCTATAGTTACACATTATATCCAAAATATTGGAAAAGTAAAGTAACTTCCTTTGCAAAAAAAAGACGGTTTTATTAAGTTTTTTTGTGCATTTTACTCATTCTGCGGGAATTCTGTCATATATTTTCGGAACCGGAGAGGAAGCATGTTCCGTTGCAGCTTTAGATTCTTCCGCTCTTCAATGGCTATTTTATGACAAAAATATTTAAAAAGTTCCTGATACGCCTGTTCCGCTGCCGAAACTTCAAAGGTAATACCATTTTCCGACTCCCCGCCGTAAAACAGATACCACCGCCGACCCGCAGGATGAATGCCGAATACCCCACGGCCTTCATCATGAATCATAAAATTTTCCTGTGGCATCCTATCCGAAAAATGAGGCATCAGAAATGCGACCACACTGTTCTTCGGCCCTATTTTCGAGTAGAGCAAACCGTTTTCCAATTCTTGAAACCGCACAAATTCACGCAAATGCCCGATTTCCCTGTTCACAACTCTGGCAAGAGAGAATGCGTAATGCACCTCGTCATTGGCAAGATTATCAAACAGATGGCCTGCCTTGCGCTTGGCCGAAAGCCCGTCCACTACCGTCCTGTACACTGCTTGTGCCTTCCTCTCATCCTTCGAGGCAAGCGCCATACACAGGGACATATAATCCTTTTCCCCGAAAATGCGGCACAAGGAGCGCATTACTTTTATCATTTTCTCCTGATCCGGCGTCACATATACATTCTGCGCAAACAAAACGGGATCATCCGTAAGGCTGATACAGGTGTCCATGTGATCACGTCTTTCCTCGTATGCCAGATAAATGGCCGTAAATATACTATCCAAAGAATCCCCGCATCTATAAACTGTCATACCGCTCTACCGCCTCCTACATAGCACAGCTGCCTTGCCACACTCTCTATCACTACCAGCCGCCGAACTGCATTGCACGGCCTCCTTGCCGCTCTCTGTCACTACCAGCCGCCGAACTGCATTGCACGGCCTCCTTGCCGCTCTCTGTCACAGGCAGAGTAAGTACCTACACCTTTTAGCCATAAGTTCAAAACATGGTGAGATACTTTGCCTTCAAGAGTTCCATTG
>CAJUTJ010000130.1 GCA_910589655.1 uncultured Acetatifactor sp.
AAAACTATTATCTGATAATTTTGTAAAATTTTTTTAGAAGGACTAAACAGTATATATTTTCACGGGAGCTTAGGATTCAAAATCTGTTGGAGCGTGTAACGCTGCTATATATTTTCATTCCGGATGGTTTCTATGATGTTTTTTCCGTAAAACTTTTTCATGGAGTATCTCATAATACAGAACATCAGGATAAATACTGCGGCCGATGCCATTAATATTCCTCCCACCGGCAGCCGGTATTTTGTCACAATGCCTTCCCCCATGGCTTTGTGAAAGCCCAATGAGATCAAGATTCCCAGAGGGATACCCAGCAAAAGCCCTTTTCCCCCGTAAAAAAGGCCCTCCAGCCAAAACATTCTCCTAAACTCCCCGCCGGTCATCCCTACGGATTTGCACATGGCAAACTCCGGTGCACGAAGCTCTATATTGGTGGTAACGGTATTGAAAATATTTGTTACTCCGATTAAGGATACCACCACGATAAATCCATACAAAAAGATAGCAACCGCCAGATACATTCCCTGTGTGGAACGATACTCCGCATCGTAATTATATATATTAAAACTTTTCAAATCACAGTCCCGCCTTATCGTCTCCTCCAAGGCATCCGCATCCTCACAGCAGATATAAATACCGATATCCTGAACATTGTCTTGATAAACGTTCTCCTCCCACCAGTTTTCACTGACAATAAGCATCACCATATTATAGGTACTTCCGCTCAAACATATGGGCATTTTATCCGTTTGAAGCAGAACCGGAAGTTCATAGGCCTTTCCCGTATTGAGATCCGTGAACTCTATGATATCACCGCCGCCGTATTCCGCAAGCTCTCCCTCAAAATGATATCTTTTCCCGTTCTCCTCCACCGTATAGTCAAAATAGGCGATTACAATTGCTTTATCCTTTGCGGTGTCAGGCTCCACACCAAGCTCTCGGCAGTAGCTGTCATATCCCTCTTCCCCCAGAGTCACCACTATAATGCCGTCCCCCGACGTTTCACCTACACCGTACATATCCTCCTGTCTGAAGAGAATGGGCTGCTGTGCCGGTTCCACGGAAAAATATTTTCTCCGCATGATTTCCGCCCGCTCTATACCTTCCAGCGCAGCTATGGCCTTCGCATCCTCATAGGCATTCTCGTCATAAATATATACCAAAAGCTGGTATTGGGAACTTTCATAATAGAATCTGGTGGCAAAGGATACCAATCCGATAAAACTGTATACCCCGATGAACACCGCCACACTGACCACTATGGAAATTACGGTAGTGCGGTATTTTGCCTTTGCACGCTGCAGATTCCGGTATGCCAGCTTTCCGCCGATACCGAATAATTTATCTATGACTCTCGGACACCGCAGCTCTCTTCTGCTGATTTTCACGGCACTGTTTCCCCGAATGGCGCTTATAGGAGTCAGTCCGGCTGCCTTGCGAGCAGAACCGTAGGCCGATAAATACACGGTAATCAACGCCAGAACCGCCGCCAGTATTATCGCGGGAAAGGATAAGCAAAAGACCAGTCTGACTCCCAATGACGATTCCATCAAGCCTGCCCAGAGGGATTCCCACTGCCGCCAGAAGTCCCGCCTCATAGTATACGATTTTCCTTTGCTGACGGGAAGTAGTTCCTATGGAAGCCAGCCTTCCATACAGCTTCATCTTTTCCGTCAAGGAAATCACAAAACTGTTGCGGATGCAGAATACACTGGAAGTTATAATAATCAAAATGGCTATGGCGGACATTCCGTAAAGCATATTCATAGTAGCGTCTGAAAAATGCATCCCTATCCATCTCACTACATTTCGGTTCTCCCAAACTTCCCGGGCCATACGGGAGACCAGTTCTTTCTGCTCTTGCCCCCTCTCCGCCGACTCCTTCCAAGCCGCATATTCCTCCGGTGATATACCTAAAAGCCCCGCCGTTACCGCTATGCTGTTCTTTAAAGCATTTTCCGTATAAGAAGCGTAAATCTCCAAAGCTTCCGCTTCTTCCGCATTCTCCAAATGAGTAAATACGGAATATCCCGGAGCGGATCTAAACTCCACCTGATAGTTAGGCCGCTCAATCATCCCTACAATCGTGTATGTCTTCTCTTCAATAGGCGAAAATGTTTCTTCATTATTATAGGGATTCCCTTGGTTCAGAAAATACCCTTCCGAAACTCTTTCGCCGATTTGGAAGGTTATCGTATCTCCCACTCTCAAGTCTACACTTCCATTGCTCCGGATATGCCTGCTGATAACAATTTCGTTCCCGTTTTGAGGCATCCGGCCTTCTATCAGCTCCAACGACATAGCCTGAATTCCCGACGCATCCACCGCACGTATATAGACATAGGGCTTATCCGGATTCATGCAGCCTTCCAAGGGGGCATATCCGATCTCTTCCGCCAGCCCGATTTTCTCCACATTCTGATTATTTTGAAAATATTTTATATTTTCCTGTGTTACCCCCGCGAAGAGATAATGAAAGTCTCCGTTATCCTTTTTTTCAAGCAAAATCATGCTGGCCCGGAAACTGACTGCCATAGAAGCCACTGCGGTAATCAGCGCTGTGGCCAGAATGATACCGATAATAGTCACTACGGTACGCTTGGGATTCTCTTTCATGGAGCGGTAACAACATTTCTTTAATACATTCATGCCTCTGCCACTCCTTTCCTGCCGCAGTATACACGGCCGTCTTCAATTGTGAGTACCCTGTCCGCCTGCTTTGCCAGTTCCAGATTGTGGGTGATCATAATGATTGTCTGCTTATACTTTTTATTGGATATTTTCAATAATTCCATAATCTCATTACCGGAACGCGTGTCCAGATTTCCGGTAGGTTCATCCGCCAGCAAAATGGCCGGTCTTGTGATTAATGCTCTGCCGATTGCCACTCTCTGCTGCTGTCCACCGGAAAGCTGGTTCGGAAGATGACGCATAAACCTGCTCAGCCCCAGTGTTGCTGCCAGCTCCTTCACATAATCTCTGTCCACCTTTCTTCCGTCCAGTTCACAGGGCAGCGTCATATTTTCCTCCACGTCAAGCACGGGAATCAGATTGTAAAATTGATAGATCAGTCCCACCTGTCTCCTGCGGAATATTGCCAGCTGATCATCCTTCATCTTAAAAATATCTATGTCGTCAATCAGCACCCTTCCTGAGGTCGGTTTGTCCACACCCCCCAATATGTGCAGCAATGTAGATTTCCCGCTGCCCGAGCTGCCTACCACAGCCACAAATTCTCCCTGTGCTACTGAAATGTTGGCATCATCCACGGCATGAATCCTGTTTTCTCCCTCCCCGTAGATCTTACACAAATGCTCTGTCCTCAAAATCTCCATATCCTCTATACTCCTTTTCTATACTCCATGCATCCGGCTTGCTCTGCCATACAAATCAGGAAACTTAATCTCCTTGAAAAATCATTCCTCCGGTTTGTATATTCCGCAGCACCTCACTCCGCCTCTCAATTTGAGATTTGCATCCCACAAAGTATGACAACATACCCAAGTCGCAATGCATATAAAATAAGTAAGAGCAGCCTCTTTTGGCGTACAGCCGTCATTCAATACTTTGACTGCCCTTTTACATCTCACAGTATATGGATTGAAAATGACATTTCAGTGACATTTTATAAATTTTACAAAAAAAGTAGTGCCTTTACCTTCTTCGGATTCTACGGAAATATATCCGCCATGTCTGACAATAATCTCTTTGGAAAGCGCCAGACCGATTCCTACGCTGTCCGCACCGGCCGACCGGCCACGATAAAATCGTTCAAAAAGGTGCTTCTGTTCTTCCTCATTTATTCCGTCTCCGTAATCCCGCACCGTCACCAGCGTGTATACTTCATTCTCCTCCGCAGTCATCTCTACTCTTCCCTCCGGCCTGCTGTGTTCGATGGCATTTTTCACAAGATTGATGAATGCTTCCGTGAGCCAGCTGGCGTCTCCGATTACACATACATGACCGGTGATCCGAATCTTCAGCTCCACCTGACGCCATTGTGTCAGAAGCTCCAACTTATCATAGACGTTTTCCGCCAACGGCTTTAATTCCAAATAGTTCTTCTCAAGCTCTACAACGCCGGCATCTAGTCTGGAAAGTTTGAGCAGAGTAGACACAAGCCATGTTACACCGGACAATTGATTGCTGATTTCCTGAAGAAACCGTTTCCTGATGCCGATATCCATTTCCTGATTCTCCATAAGGTTATCCACCAGTACAGTGACCGATGTGATAGGCGTTTTCAACTGGTGGGATATATCCGCCACCGAATCTGCAAGCGCCTTTCTGTTATCCACTGCCTCTTTGGCCTGTTCACGCAAAAAAGATGCCAGTTTATATAGTTCATTTTTCAGACTGCTGAGTTCACTGTCTCGATTATCAAATACATCCAAGCTGAACTTCCCTTTACACACCTCACTCACGTAACTGCATAACCGGTTGATTTCTCCTTGTCTACGCATCAAATAAATCAATAAAACAATCAAGACAGCTGCAGCCGTCAACAGTCCTTCCACACCAAATACAGCCAAAAACCGTGTTTCCGCTCTTCCGATCCTTGGAAAGGTACTCCTTACATCTTCCGGGAAAATACCATATTTTTTAAGAAGCTCTTCTCCAAATCCACTATTCGTGTTTCTATCACCGAGCACAGCCATCATGGCCTCCTCGGAAACCTCGGGGTAAACCTCTTTTACGCTGTCCAACATAGAAGCCACCGCCGCATTAAACTCTCTGTTCAGCACATTGCAATATTGTTTTATGCTCACACCGCAGATTCCGATAGCCAAAAGCAGCACTCCTGCCATGATTATCATGAAATATTTTGTATCTTTATCCCATTCCAATTTTATCTTCAACGTTCCATCTGCTCCTTTTCAATGCGATAGCCAATTCCACGAACCGTCTTTATAATTTCGCCTTCCGTATCCGCCAGTTTCTCCCGGAGACGCTTCATCGTTACACTCAAAGTATTATCATTTACGAAGTTTCCGGATATGTCCCAGATAGCCGCCAAAATCTCTTCCCTTGTAAAAAGTTTGTCCGGATACGACAGCATAGCAGAAAAAATACGATATTCCAATTTTGTCAGATTTACTTCCTCTCCTGCTCTGGTCACTTTTCCCGACTTCAAGTCCAGCACAATATCACGGCACTTTAATTGCGAATTCCCCTTCCCGTTCCTGCGAAGGACACTTTTAATTCGTGAAATCAGCTCCCTGTTTCGAAAAGGCTTAATCACATAATCATCCGCTCCCAAATCCAAACCTTTCACCACATCGGTCTCATCCTCTTTTGCAGTCAGAAAAATAACGGGATAATCCCACTTTTGTTTGACTTCCGCACAAAAATCAAAACCGTTTCCGTCCGGAAGAGCCACATCCAATAAAATCAAGTCAGGAATCATGTCTTTCACGAAAATTTCCGCTTCATGCATGTTTCTGGCTGTTTGTATCCGGTATCCTTCCTGTTGCAGTAAATATTCCAAGCCCAATATGATAGATTCATTGTCTTCAACCAGCAATATTTTCATTGTCATTATACCTTTTCATTTAATAAATTCTATAATAATACGTATAACAAAAAAAGAGTAGAATATCTACTCTTTTCATCAATAAAATCTTGAACTGTACCCTCAAAACCGAACACTGATCAATCTCTTTCTCTCCATGCTTCCTTCCGTCTTCCCTTTTCTTGGTTAAGCTTACGACTGATTAGTAGGCGTCAGCTCAGCGCATTGCTGCGCTTGCACACCGCCCCTATCTACCTCG
>CAJUTJ010000131.1 GCA_910589655.1 uncultured Acetatifactor sp.
CCTTCACACTTCCAAACATGCCGCCGCAGCCGGCACAAACAATCAATAAATCGGTGCAAGTCTGGAAGAACGCTGCTCTTGCGTTCTTCCGTGTGAAGAAGCTCTGCACCGCAGAGCGTGAAATCACTTAGCGAGGTCTTTCCGAGCTTAGTGATTTCCTTCACACTTTTAGCGCACCGAATTTGCACATCTGCGTACACACCTCACAGCCTATGCACAATGTGGTATCGATTTGTACTTTTTTATCCTTCACCGAAATAGCGGGACATCCGATCTTCATGCACGCCTTGCAGCCCACGCATTTATCCTCCTCCACCTGCAAGGGCGCATTATGCACCGTTCCCTTAATCATAACACAAGGACGTCGGCTGATGATAATGGACGGCTCTTCTACTGCCAGCTCTTCTTCCAGCGCCGTCTCCACTTGTCTTAAATCATAAGGATCCACCACCCGTACCCGCTCAAAGCCCAGCGCACGGCACAAAGCTTCCAGATCTACCTTGCCTGCCGGTTCTCCGCGAAGATTCTTTCCCGTGGTGGGATTCTGCTGATGTCCGGTCATTCCCGTAATGGAATTATCCAATATTATGACAGTAGAATTGCTCCCATTGTACGCAATATCCGTAATACCGGTTATACCGGAATGAATAAATGTGGAATCGCCGATAACCCCCACACTCTTCTTCTCTCCTTCCGCTCCCATAGCCTTGTTAAAGCCGTGCAGACCGGAACAGGAAGCTCCCATGCAGACATTCAGATCCATAGCGTTCAGGGGCGCCAGCGCCCCCAATGTGTAACAGCCGATATCACCGTACACCATACAATCCTTTTTATGCAGCACATAGAAAATTCCTCTGTGAGGACATCCGGCGCACATAACGGGGGGACGGCCGGGTATCATATCATCAATATGTACTGATTTCGGCACATCCGATCCCATGCAGGATCTGACAAGATTTTGAGAAAATTCTCCGCAGACGGGGAAGATATCTTTTCCGGAAACCGCAATCCCCAGCTGCTTGCAATGATTCTCAATGACGGGATCCAACTCCTCTAAAACCACCACCCTGTCAACTTTAGCTGCAAAGTCCCGGATCAGCTTCTCCGGCAGCGGATATACCATACCCAATTTAAGGACACTGGCATTCTCTCCAAACACTTCCTTTGCATATTGATAACAGGTGGAGGAAGTAATAATGCCCAGCGCCATATCTCCCATTTCAACTCTGTTCAAATCACAGGTCTCTCCATAAGCAACCAATGCCCGTGTACGCTGCTCCACACGCACATGGGCATTTCTGGAGTTCACCGTCATCATTACCTTTGCCGGGTCTTTTACATAGGGTATCTGCTCCGGTTCCACCCTCTGCTCCGTCTCCACGATACTCTGGGAGTGGGATACGCGTGTACACATTTTCAACAGCACCGGCGTGTTGAACCGTTCGGAAAGTTCAAAGGCTCTCTTGGTAAACAACCGCGCCTCTTCGGAATCGGAGGGCTCCAGCATAGGAATCTTTGCCGCCTGCGCATAATGGCGGGAGTCCTGCTCATTCTGTGAAGAGTGCATCCCCGGATCGTCGGCCACACAGATCACCAGCCCACTGTTTACTCCCTGATAAGATATGGTGAACAGAGGATCCGCCGCCACATTCAATCCCACATGCTTCATGGCGCAGGCGCTCCGCACCCCTCCTAAACTGGCTCCGTGAGCCACCTCCAATGCCACCTTCTCATTGGGCGCCCATTCACAATATATTTCGTCATAGACAGCCGCTTCCTCGGTAATCTCCGTGCTGGGAGTCCCCGGATAACCGGAAACCACCTTACAGCCTGCTTCGTACATTCCTCTGGCAACGGCCTTGTTGCCAAGCATTAGTTCCTTCATCTTTCCTCACATTCCGCTGCACAGGCAGCATATGTATTATGCCATATTTTCTTTCTCCACCAGACAATCCGCCCCATACATTTTCCGCAGTCTGGGCTTCTCGATCTTACCGGTGGCATTTCTGGGTATCTCGTTAAAAATTATTTCCTTGGGACGCTTGTATCTGGGCAGTGCCATACAGAATTCCTCAATTTCTTCTTTGGAACAGCTCATTCCGTCCTTAATTTCAATCACTGCGGCAGTTTTTTCCCCCAGCCGCTTGTCAGGCAGCCCAATCACCGCCGCATCCTTTATTTTATCAAATCTTCGCAGAAAATCTTCGATCTGAACCGGATAAATATTTTCCCCGCCGCTGACGATCACATCCTTCTTACGATCTACCAAAAAGTAAAAGCCGTCCTCATCCCGTCTTGCCATATCTCCCGTATAGAGCCAGCCGTCCCTGATGGTTTCCGCAGTGGCATCCTCATCGCGGTAATAACAGGTCATGACGCCGGGGCCTTTCACACAGAGCTCTCCTACTTCTCCTTGTTTTACTTCCTGTCCGCCCTCGTCCACGATTTTACATTCCCAACGGTATCCGGGAACGCCGATGGCGCCTACTTTATGAATGTTTTCTATCCCCAGATGGACACATCCGGGACCGGTGGACTCGGAAAGCCCGTAATTTGTATCATAATCATGCCGGGGGAAATACTCCCTCCAACGCCTGATTAAAGAAGGGGGAACCGGCTGCGCACCGATATGCATCAAACGCCACTGCCCCAGTTCGTATTCTTCCCGTTTCAGCTCTCCCCTGTCCAAAGCGTCTAAAATGTCCTGCGCCCAAGGCACAAGAAGCCAGACAATGGTGCAATGCTCCCTCGAAACCGTAGACAGAATAGTCTCGGGCTTGGTGCCCTTTAACAGCACCGCCCGGCTTCCCGCTACAAGGCTGCCCATCCAGTGAAACTTTGCACCGGTATGATACAACGGCGGAATACAGAGAAACGTGTCTTCCCGGCTCGTCCCGTGATGCTTCTGTTCCATTTCCGCCGCCTGCGTCAGGCTTTGATGTTTATGTAAGATTGCCTTCGGAAATCCCGTGGTTCCCGAAGAGAAATAGATGGCGCCGAAATCTTCCTCCGTAATCTCCACATTAGGGCGCTGGCTGGAACAATCCGCTGCCAGCTCACGATAACTCTCCGCAAAGCTGGGGCAACTGTCACCCACATAGATCAGCAGCCTCCCTTTGCTGAGACGTTCCGCATTGATCTCCAACCGCCCGATAAACGCGGAACCAAACACAATGACATCCACCTCGGCCAGCTCCGCACAATACAAAATCTCTTCCGCATCATATCGGAAATTAAAGGGTACTGCAATGGCTCCGCTCTTCAAAACCCCGAAATAGATAGGCAGCCATTCCAGACAATTGTACATCAATATGGCAACCTTATCCCCCTTTTGGATTCCCCGCCCGATTAAAAGATTGGCAAAACGGTTGGCCTTTTCGTCAAATATATTCCATGTAATTTGTCTGCGATATGGTTTAAACCGGTCAGATTCAATCAGCCCATACTCCTTCCATGTAGTCCTCTGGGTGTCTTTTTCGTCCGGATTCAACTCCACCAACGCGACTTCGTCCGGATAAAGCCGCGCATTTCTCTCCAAAAACTCCGTAACCGGCATGTTCTTTTCCTCTCCTGCTATTCTAATAGCCATCCGGCCAGATACCTGACGGCATTGGCCAAAAAGGCTCTGCTTTCTTGCTGTTTTATGAATTGAGCCTGTCTATTTTCTCCTTTAAATCGGCGGAAATCGTACTCACCATATCGGTAGATGCGGCAATTTCTTCCGTGGCCGCCGCCAGATTCGTGACGCGCAAATTGACATTGTCGATGATATCCATCAGCTTTTTCGACGCCCCAAGCAGCTGAGTTATGGCATCCTGAATCTGCTCTTTATTGGAGTCGCTGTCACCGGCCGCATCTTTTGACAGATCCGCCAGCTTCTTAATATTCTCCGCAATGATGGCAAACCCTCTTCCGGACGCTCCGGCTCTGGCAGCCTCGATACTTGCATTCAGCGCAAGCAGGTTCGTTTCTTCCGCCACATTCGTGACCTCATTATTATTCTCTTCCAGCTTCACAAGCAAATTCTGAATACTTTCCAAAGACGTATGCAGTTGTTCACAGAAGGAAAGCACATCGGCCATGGAAACGGATATCTCCGTGCTCTCCTGCGCATTGCTGTTGTTGCCCTGCGACATCTCATTGATGGAGCAGTCCAAGCTTGCAAAATCATCACTTACTTCCTCAATCAACCCGGCAATCAATTCATTTTTAGCCATGATTTCGGAATTTTTAACCTCCATCTCCTCCGCCAACTCCCGCGAAAGCATATTTTCTTTTTCTACTTTACCTTTTACGTATTGGATACAGTTATCCTTGTGGTTACAATTGTTATAAACAGCTTTGGCCATTTCCTTACAGGTATTGTAACCGCAGGCCGAACAATTGATTGTCTTCTGGGCTTCGGTCTGCTTATCCATTTCCGCATAAATCGCATCCAATTCGGCTGTACTGGGCTTTCTGATCTCCAGTCCCTTGGATTGGTCACTGTAATGCCTGATGAAATCATTGATATTCAGACTCCGGAATTGCCTATTCAGCTTATCCAGCCTTTGCTTGGGTGTCAGCTTCCTGCTGAATGCATGGCTCTTACCGCTCTTTTTGCTGGATGCTTTGATTCTCTGCAGCTCGTAGAGGATATCATCCGTCTCCGTCTTAACCTTTTCCACACCGGTTCCGTAGATACATCCCTTTGCACAGTTCAGCGCATCCACCATAAAAGGAAGCTCCTTCCCCTTCAACACTCTTTCCCTGTAATCCTCCAAAAACTCGTATGTATGCTGTTCCCCTTCTATTTGACGGATAAAAACATCCTCTCCGCAGAACCAATATACATTCTCCTTCAATCCACCCGGCATGGGATAAATGGAGCCTAATCCGTACTCAATCTCATCCTTTACGGCAGGACCCGAAATGTTATGTTCTCTTACATATTCCATCAAATGGTCAAAGGTCACGTTATAAGATACATAGCCGCCGCAGTTGGGGTCGTCTATCTCGTTCTTCTTCGCAATACAGGGGCTGATAAATGCCAGCTTATCGGGCACCTTCATATACTTCTTAATATAGATGGCGCCGCACATCATGGGAGAATGAATGGGCATCAGACGGGGAATCAGTTCCGGAAGATATCTCTCCACATACCTAACCACGGCCGGACAAGGCTGTGAAATGCCTCCTGTAAAATTGTGCTCCGAGATGTACTTAATATATCCCCATGTGGTAATATCCGCACCAAAGCTGACACTGATAATCCGATTTACACCTAACTGCCTCAGCCCGCCCAGCACACTTCCGTATTCTTTCGGATAATTTGCCAAAAACGCCGGCGCCAGCAGAAGCGAAATTTTTTCCCCCTTCTTCAAATCTTCAAAAAATCTCTCCGTATCATCCTGAAAGCTTCTGGCATTATGGGCACAAGCATCAAAGCAGGCTCCGCAGCTTATACATTGATTGCCGTCCACCACAATCTTATTCTCTCCGTTCTCCAGCACCGCATGGTTGGCGGTAAGGACAGGACAGACCGAAATGCATTTGTTACAGCCGACACAGTTATTATTGGTATAAATTAGTGCATCTACTTTCTGATTTACCATATGTACCTCCCAAAGGAATTTATAGTATAACCTCTTTCGACATTCCGTGTAACAACCTTTTAATATTTTATCATAAAAAGCCTAAAAATGAAATGCAGTTTTGAAAGAAATGCTTTCCTCATTCAATTAAAAAATACCGTTGGAAATCTATAAAAACACATTTGAGTGTCCGCCGGAACAAGCATATGGGAATCAGGATGAAAAGTCAAAAAATCCTCCTGAAAGAAGTCAGCCGCTTCTTTCAAGAGGATGAAATGATTTACTTTTTGTCTATTCGAAGTACAAGATGCTGGGGAAGTCCGTTTACCATAAACGGCTGATAGTCTCCCTGAATCAACGGCTCAATATAATTTATGAATTCCTCGGTAACGTAATTACCTTCCTCGTTAACCCACTCACGGGGAACAAGCTTTTCATTATTTGCAATGCGATGAACGTCATAAATTCCGGCAGCGCTCATATAAGGATCATCCGCCACTCTGTCAATGACTACCATCTTGCCGTTGTCTCCCTCGTCTGCAGCCTTGACTGCGGCACCGCCTACCATGAACGCCTCATTGATATCCACCCGGGATGCCATATGGGAAGCGCTTCTCTGCATCGTTGAAAACTCGATGCTGCGGGTCTTGCACCCGATTTCCGCACTCAAGAAATTTGCCAGATAAGAAGCGGTACCCTGCAGCTGCTTATGGCCGAACGCATCCACATAATCCGCACCGCCGGACAATTCGCAGACATATCTGCCGTCAGCCAGCTTGATTCCCTCTGACACTGCAATCACGATGGACTCCTTCTTTTTTAAGAGCTCCTGAGTTTTCTTCAAAAACTTGTCAATATCAAAAGGAATCTCCGGCAGGTAGATCAAGTCGGGGCCCTCGCACTCTTCTGTCTTTGCAAGGGCGGTAGCTCCCGTAAGCCATCCTGCATTACGTCCCATAACCTCAATGATGGTAATCATTTCTTTATGGTAGGTCAGTCCCAGCGCATCCCGGATTACCTCTTTGGTGGATGCCGCAATATATTTTGCAGCGCTTCCGAAACCGGGCGTATGATCCGTCAGAGCCAAATCATTGTCTATTGTCTTAGGCACCCCCAGAAACTTCTGTGAATGTCCCTTAATAATCGCATAATCCGATAACTTCTTAATGGTATCCATGGAGTCGTTTCCGCCGATATAAATAAACGCCTCAATCTCCAATTTGTCCAAAATCTCAAAAATTCTCTCGTAAATTTCCAGATTTTCATGAATTTCCGGAAGTTTATAACGGCAGGATCCCAAATAAGCCGATGGAGTTCTCTTCAGCAATTCAATGTCCATATCGGAATGGATCTGGGTCGCCAGATCTACATACTGCTCATCCAAAAAACCCTGAATCCCATGCAGCATTCCGTATACCTTATGAAATCCTCTCTCGATTGCAGTCTTGTAGACTCCGGCCAGACTGGAGTTAATAACGGCAGTGGGGCCTCCTGACTGTCCGACGATTATGTTACGTTTCTTTTCCAATTTAAAATGCCTCCTTTGACTGATTTACATGAAACTTTACCTCCTTTGCGCCATATATACCGTTCTCTTCGCACGCAAAGGTATGCTCTGCATTTTACTATATCAAATTTTTCTCTGATTGAACAGTACTTTCGATAGAAAAGGTATGTTAAAAACGACAGTTTTGTCCTAAAATGATTTGTAAACTGTGGCGAGACACATCTAGCGCGTGTCTGTCGAGTCGTAAATGTGATCCGTCACACTTACGGCTCCGGTATATCCCTTTTCATTGCCCAGCACCCAGATATTCTTTATCTGCCCCTTCAGTTCCGAGAAGCTCCAGCTCTGGCGGCTGCGTGCCACGCAGTTGGGATCATTGACAAGGAATCCTTTTTTATCGTATCCATATATTACTATGAAATGTCCTGCTGCCGTAAAGTCTCCCGGCCCCATAGAGCAAATAATGACACTGCCGTTATCCAGCGCCTCTTTCATGATCTGTTCCTCGGCCTTATGCTGGGACACCGTAAGCCCATGCTGTGCGGGCACATCTTGGAGCAGCGCCCATGCCGTCCCCGTTCCGGAAATATAATATCCGTTCTCCATACTGTATTTCGCTATGACATCGGGAGTCAGGCTCTCGTCCTTTGTCAGATAGTACAACGCCATGGACAGGCAGGTAGGGCCGCAGCCTGCAAGGGCAATATTACTGCCGTCCCCATACTCCCCGTATCCCCATCTGGGATCCCACTGTAAAAAGAGCGGGAAATCCTGTTTCTTTTCATCCGCAGTCAAAACAGCATATGTGCGCCCGTCGTTGTCAAGATATCCCATTACAAAATCCGTCATCTCCGGGTTGTTAGCCAGAGCTTCCAGCAACTTATCGGGATAATTATAGTAGCTTTCCATTATCTCCGCAATCCGTTCGTCCTCCTGCGCCAGCTGATCCAGACGTTCAAATACCTGTTCCGGTGTGCGTTGACGGGGGCTGTCCACATAGTCTAAGCCGCACAGATCAATATAGTCCCGTCCTACAATCCGATCCTCAGAATCCTTTTCATCCGATACGGAGGAAACGCCTCCTATGCCGTTATCCGCTCCGTCAGGTTCCGGAGAACCGTCTGCACTGCCTTCCGACTTCTCTGTCAGCAGCCGGCTTTCCACAAATCTAAGAGTTTCATTCATGCGCTGCATCCGAAAATACATACCCACTATGGTTACTACATTTAATATCATCACAATCCATGTAAGCAGCATAAATATTATTATATTTCTTTTTGTCTTCAGTTTTTGCTGCTGTTGCTGCTGCCGGATATATTGCATCCGTTCCTCTCTGACCCTGTTATCGTATGCATGAGCGTTCCTGCGTTCCTGAATCCGCCTCTCCTCGCTGCTTCCGGATCTGCTACCCTGAATGTATTGTAATTGATTCTGTCGTTCTGTAACTTGCTGTACGTATTGTGTTTTGCTGCTCATGTTCTGCTTATTTCCTTTCGTAAACTGATATTACTATTTTTATATAGGCATGTATCACATTTGTTAACTTTTCCATAAACTTTTCATTAATATTCCAAAAAATAAAATTATATTTATATTTCTGTCCCCGCAAGCATCTGACTTTCCGGAAATCAGACCTATTCTCCGAGACATCAGCCGGAAAGCAGGCCTATTCTCCGTATCGGAAAGAGCTAAAAGAATTAAAAGACCCTTATCTCCACAATTCTATGAAGACAAGGGCTTTATGCATAAAACCGTATCAAAAAATGTTTCTCATGCCGTCTCGGAGGCATGGAGCTACTTTCCGTAATTCCAAATGTTTTCCAAGGCTTCCTTGAGTATCACAAACTCCACACATCCCATGTACATGGGAGCCGCATCTCCTTCCTTGAAAGAGATAACCAGACTGCCCTGATCATTCAAATAGAAGGAAGTCTCTTCCGTAATTGCTCTAAATTCCATTCCGGTACTTCCGTATAGTCCACCCAATACATTTTTGATGAATCTGCCTTCATTTGACTCCTCATCTGATCCTTTATATTATCGCTGACAGGCGTAATATAATCCGCCACTTCCATAAAGAGATCCGGCAGTGTCAGCCGATTTTCCGTATTCAAGCCAACCGTATAGAAATAATTCCACTGAGCCCCGCTTCCGGCTCCTTGGCAGCATATCGGTTTCAAAGAAAAATGAACAGCCGGAAACTGCGTCCCGATTGTTCATTTTTCAAAATATTGTTTATATACATTACAGTCTTTTACACGGTTACTGCCCCGTCACTTTCCGGCATGCCGGCATTCTTTATGCCAAACGTACGGTTTCTCTTGCAATGGCAAGCTCCTCGTTGGTGGGAATCACCATCACGGTAGTCTTACTATCGGCAGTGGAAATGGCGATATCCTCACCGCGTTTATGATTTGCGTCTTCATCAACCTTTACGCCGAGATAGCCCAGATACTCACATACCATGGTGCGCACCAATGAAGCATTCTCACCGATTCCTGCAGTAAAGCAGATCACGTCCACACCATTCATAGCCGCCACATAAGCGCCGACATATTTCGCCACATGATAACAGTAAGTCTTCATGGTGCGGACTGCATTGGCATCTCCCTTGTGGAAACCGTCCTCCAAATCGCGGAAGTCGGAGGAAAGATTATCGGAGAGTCCAAGCACGCCGGACTTCTTATTCAGTACGCTCATCACTTCGTCAATGTTCATATTCTCTTTATGAGCCAAGAATTCAATAATCGCAGGATCTATGTCACCGGAACGAGTCCCCATAATCAGCCCTTCCAAAGGTGTCAGCCCCATAGAAGTATCCACGCATTTACCGTTCTTTACTGCGGAAACGGACGCGCCGTTGCCCAGATGACAAACGACAATTTTCAGTTCTTCGTATTTCTTGCCCAAAACCTCTGCCGCTCTCTTGGAAACATAGGAGTGGCTGGTTCCGTGGAAACCGTATCTCCTGATTTTATATTTCTGATAGTATTCATAGGGAAGACCATACATATACGCTTCCTCGGGCATGGTTTGGTGGAAAGCCGTATCAAACACACCCACCATAGGAGTGTTGGGCATCAGCTTCTTGCAGGCATTGATACCGATCAGATTTGCCGGATTGTGAAGAGGCGCAAGGTCGTTGCATTCCTCAATTGCCGCCAAAACTTCGTCATTGATAACAACGGACTCCGCAAACTTTTCCCCGCCGTGCACTACGCGGTGCCCTACGGCGCCGATCTCATCCAGACTCTTTACAACACCGGTCTTGGGATTGGTCAGTGCCTCCAAAACCAGCCGGATGGCTTCCGTATGGTCGGGCATAGGAGTTACGGTATTTTCCTTCTCACCGCCTTCGGGGGCATATGTAATCATACTTCCGTCAATACCGATTCTCTCGCAGAGACCTTTTGCAAGGCACTGCTCGGATTCCGAGTCGATCAGCTGGAATTTTAAAGAAGAAGAACCGCAGTTAATAACCAATACTCTCATTTTAATCGTTCCTTTCTAAAATTAAATATGATATGGATGCTCATGCACGCATGACATCCATTCAGGCGCCGTCAATGGTCGGGCAGACATCCTGCAAGCCCTTACGGGCTCACAGGATGCGCTTCGCTCGCCAAGCCGTCTTTCGTATGGATGCTCATGCACGCATGACATCCATTCAGGCGCCGTCAAGGGACGGGCAGACATCCTGCAAGCCCTTACGGGCTCACAGGATGCGCTTCGCTCGCCAAGCCGTCTTTCGTATGGATGCTCATGCACGCATGACATCCATTCAGGTGCCGTCGAGGGACGGGCAGACATCCTGCAAGCCCTTACGGGCTCACAGGATGCGCTTCGCTCGCCAAGCCGTCTTTCGTATGGATGCTCATGCAAGCATGACATCCATTCGAATGACGGTTTGGCTCTGCCCTAGACAAGTTGTGCTTGGACGGCGGTGATGGCTACTACGCCGACTATGTCTTGCCATGAGCATCCACGGGACAGATCGTTTACGGGCTTGGCAATTCCCTGAAGCATGGGGCCGAAGGCTTCGGCGCCGCCCAGTCTCTGTACCAGTTTATAACCGATATTTCCTGCGTCCAGATTGGGGAAGATCAATATGTTTGCTCTGCCTCCCACAGGGCTTCCGGGAGATTTTGTCTTGGCTACACCGGGAACCAATGCGGCATCCAGCTGAAGCTCGCCGTCAATTGTCAAGTGGGGATACTGTTCCTGAGCGATTTTAGTAGCTTCCACCACCTTGTCAACCAGCGCATGTTTTGCACTTCCCTTGGTAGAATGGCTCAGCATTGCTATTACAGGCTTGGGGCCTACCAGCGCCTTAAAGCTTCGGGAAGAGGAATCTGCAATTGCAGCCAGCTCCTCGGCGGTAGGATCCTGATTCAATCCGCAATCGGCGAACAAGAACGCACCATTCTCGCCCTGATCCTTGAACTGGGTATCCATTATGAAAAAAGCGGAAACCAGTTTTACACCGGGCGCCGTCTTTAAAATCTGCAATGCGGGCCTTAACGTATCTGCCGTGGAATGACATGCGCCTGCAACCATACCGTCCGCTTCATTTGCCTTCACCATAACAATTCCGAAAGTCAGGGGATCACTCAAAAGAATCTCTCTCGCCTTCTCTTCCGTCATTCCCTTTGCTTTTCTGGTCTCATAGAGCAGATTCACATACTCGTCCAGCTTAGAAGTAGTTTTGGGATTTACCACTGTAATACCTGACAGATCAACCTCCAGCCATCCTGCACCATCCATGATCTTCTCTTCATCACCGATCATAATAATATCGGCAATACCTTCTTCTACGATTTTCGCTGCGGCCAGCAACGTTCTCTTGTCATTGGATTCCGGTAATACAATTGTCTTTTTGTCAATCCTCGCTCTCTCCTTAATGAGGTCAATGTATGCCATATCCATTCTCCTTTCCGGCGGTTCAACCGCGTTTCTCATTACTGTTCGCTCCGTTCACAACAGCCTATGCACAGAAATCGCAAAAACAGCGACTTCGCGCATGTCTGTCCAAGGGATTATTCTAATCGCTTTGGTTTGATCACGCAAAACGGCGTGACAACAGTGACAGTGACAGTGACAGTGACAGTGACAGTGACAGTGACAGTGACAGTGACAGTGACAGTGACAGTGACAGTGACAGTGACAGCGAACAGTAACCTTTTCTCTTTTTTTCCTATAATTTGTTAGTTTTGCACTTAACAAACTGAGATATTTATATTATACTAGATAAAAAGGCAATGTACAAGGCTCAATATTCGTTAAATTGTATATTTTCAAGTACATAACCCCTTGTGCTTTTTAGTCATTTTTCATTGTTTTAGCAGGTGTAAGTGCTTACAGGAGTGTTATTTTTTTCACATTACCTGTCCATATTTATTATCGTTATATCGTAATACTGTCGCCCCACGCGAAGAAATGAGGTGTATCTATGAAAGTAAACGGAATCATAGCAGAGTATAATCCATTTCATAATGGACACAAATATCAGCTGGATGAGTCTCTCCGATTGACAGGTGCCGACTATACCGTTGTAATTATGAGCGGCGATTTTGTCCAGCGCGGGGCGCCTGCTCTTCTGGACAAACATCTCCGGGCGGAGATGGCTTTGAGATGCGGCGCGGATCTTGTCCTTGAAATCCCTTCTATTTATTCTGCCTCCAGCGCCGAATATTTTGCAATGGGAGCCGTTTCCGTTCTGGATAAGCTGGGAGTGGTGACCCACTTGTGCTTCGGCAGTGAATGCGACGATATAGATATCATGACAAAGATTGCAAAGATACTTGTGGAAGAACCGGCGGACTACTTGGCTACTCTGCGTCAGCATATGAAACAGGGAACCTCCTACCCCGTTGCCCGGAATCATGCGCTATTTCAGCATTACCCCTTTTTAAGGGCCTATAAAGATCTTTTTTCTTTACCCAATAATATTTTGGGCATTGAATATATTAAGGCAACACTGCGGCGCGGATCTGCCATGCTTCCCACCTCTGTCCGCCGCACAGGAGCAGGATATCACGACAGGATGATGGAGACCGAATTCTGTTCCGCACTGGCTCTCCGTCAGGCGCTCCATGCCGGACAGTCACCTGATTTTGTAAAATCCCAGATACCCGAGGCGGCATGGCAGATTCTTCAGAAAGCCCTGAAAGACTCTTCCATACTCTGCAGCAATGATTTCTCCGATCTTTTGTATTATAAGCTGCTGCTGGAACGTGATAAAGGATATTCAAAATATCTGGATGTGTCAGCCGACCTATCGGATCGCATCCGAAATAATCTGGATGACTTTTGTGATTATGACAGCTTTTGTGATTTGCTTAAGACAAAAAATATGACTTACACGCGCATCAGCAGATGTCTGCTTCACATTCTGCTGAACTTTGAACAGGAAACTCTGGAATATTGTAGAGAATTGGATTACGCCCCCTATGCACGTGTACTGGGGCTTCGGAAAAGTTCAAACGAACTCTTCGGCGCAATCAAAGAGCATTCTTCCATTCCGCTTATCACCAAACTGGCGGATGCGGATAAGCTGCTTGATGCCAACGCACTCGCTATGCTACAGCAGGATATTCTGGTGAGCCAGATTTACCGCAGCGCAGCCTGCCGGTCCAAGAACAAATCCGCAGAGAGCGAGTACTCCATACCTATAGTAACACTGTGACGAAAAGTGCTTTGTATCCGTATGTACCTTGCTCTCACTAATGTACTGACCAGATTACTATCAGCTAAATAGCGCAGAATAAATTTTCAGTCTGCAAGGCAGATTTCCGACGGCGTAGCGGCAGCTACGTCTAGGAAATCTAATGCTGCAGATGGAAATTCGGGCAAAATATTTAGCGAAATGTAATACGGTCAGTACCAGACCCAGAAACCGCCCCGTGATATGATATCGGTATATCAAAATCCCACGGAGCGGCTTTTTCAGGCACTATGACTGGCGATTACTCTTCCCGAAAATGATACAAAGAATCCGTTTCTACGGCTCTGTATTCATGTTTTTCATAGTAACCGATTAAACGCCCGTCGTCATCCCGCAGCGCAACCATATAAACATCTTTGTTTTCCTGTTCGTTACGGAAAGTATAAATCCTATTATGAGAACGGCTCTCCTCAAACCAGTCCAGAACCTTTTGTATCATTTCCCGTGATGCGGCATTGTGGCAGTCAAGCAGGCTCTTACCTACCAATTCCACTCCTCCCCACTTTGCATAACGATTACATGCCGCCGGATTCATATAAATAATTTCATGTGCAAGATTGCAGATTACCACGGGGCAGCAGTCAGAGTCTACTATACTTTTAAAATATGTATCCAAATGCAATATTCTTCCCTCCTTATCCTGAATTCTTATCCCATTTTTGTCCGGAACTTCTTTCCAGATACATTATACGAAATATTTTTCTAAATAGCAAGCTGTTACGGAATCATACCGTATGGCCAGAGCGACAACGGTTACTGTTCACTCCGTGACCAGTAACGCATGCACAGAAACCGCAAAACAGCGGTTTCGCGCAGATTGCCCTCGGGTTTGTCACGCAAAAAACGCGTGAAAACGCCTCGCGGTGGCTTGGGTGTGAAAAGTAACCGACAACGAGTACTTTCACACCCACGCAGCCTACAACGTCCGCACCGTATCCCCATCGGCCAGCTCTTTCGAGGATGTTCTCACAATTCGCGTATCCCCACCGATTTCGGCGCTCTCCACTGCAGCCACGGAATCCGTCCGATCCAGAATCGTAACGAATACTTTTCTCACCTTCCATTCGGTGCCCAGAATGCCTTCTCTCTCCTCCGCCACATAGACATAATATCCCCCTTGCTCCTCTCCATGAATACATTCGGCAGGAATACATGTACTAAAACGTTCTGTCTGCCCGCGATAACTTAATTCTACGTTTTGGCCGATGCATAAATCAAGGCTGCCCGGAGACATTTCCGTATAAATTTTCCCGTCTTCCGAAACCTCCATATAATTCATCACCACTGTGTCACTGGCAGGACTGCCTCCCGGTAAAACGGCATTCAGCGAAAACTCCGTATTCTGCGTGAGATATCTTCCGTATTCCTTCTCAAAAACCGCTTCAATTACTTTCTTTCCGTTATCCTGCGCATATAAAATACCGGCTCCGTCCTGCGTCCGCTCTCCCACAGCCACTCGACATTCCGTCACCCGTCCGGGAGCTTCGCTGTAAATCCATCCATCCTTTTCTGCCAGCTCTTTGAGCCGATACAATTCCTTTTCCCGATAAGCAATGTCCAGCTCCTCGGCCCCTCCGGCCGAAAGGACTTCCAATCCGTTCTCCGCATCCTCTATGGCTCTGGACGCAGCCTGAAGCGTCGTCTCCTTGGAACGCTCCGCCTCCTCCAATGCTTGTCGGCAGGAGGTCAGATTTTGCAAAAGCTGGAGTCTTTTCTCCTGCTGCCCATATTCGAGCTGGGCTGCCCCTTCACTTCCCATATCTCCGCTCGCCAAATATCCGTTTTGTGAGTTTTCCGTATCCGAGCCGCTGACGGAACCGCCCTGCGATATCTTTGCCAGATATTGATCATACAAAGCCAGCTCCTGCGCTGCCCCCTCCAATGCCTGCCGACAGTTTTCTATCCGACCATCCGTCTCCCGAAGAATATTTTCATAATCCTCCCGTGAACGCACCACTGCCGTTCTGCGCTCACTGTCCGTCTTCTGCTCTCCTTGAACCTGCTCCGCCCACAGAATTTTCAGCTTTTGAATCTCTAACTCTTTTGCGGCGATTATGCTGTGAAGATCCGACATATCCACTTGAAAAAGAGGCGTTCCCAAATCAAAATATTCCCCCTTGCGAACGGCCACAGCCGATACTCTCAGCCCGCTCTCCGTATACACACCGTATTCCTGCCCCTGTTTCACCGTACCGCGGGCTTTAATCTCATGGACGAGGCTGCTGCCGTAAGGAGTCTGTGTTGTCACCTTTGCAAGGCCGGAACGATAAATCCCCTTAGCTGTCACCGTACATACAGCCATAAAAATAAGAAAAATTGCAAACCCCGCGAAAGCAGCTTTTTTTCCTTTTGTCAGACTCATGATAACTCCCATCTATCTGCATCGGCAGACACAAATCAATTCTTTTTTCTATCCTCTCGTTTTTTCGGATATGTCCCTGATGCACCGGCCTCCCACGAATTGCGGAAAGCATCTTGCAGAACGCATTTTGCAAAAAGCATTTTTCCAGCATTCCCGGAATGATATCTCACAACTTTAATCCGGAGGAAATAATTCCCTGCTCCAAGGAATCCCTGAACATCCCAAATACAAACAGAGATACCGCCAGTGTGATTACGGATGCCGCGCAGGCCCGCCCCGCCTGCCCAGGGCCGATTTGAGACAGATACAATGATAACGGCCACAGAGAGATATTTTTCAAAAAGGCAAGCGGCTCTTCCACCATATTCCATATCTCAAAAAAACTCAAAACAAAGGCTGCCGTTATGCTGCCTTCCGCGAGGGGCATCCCGATCCGAAAGAATATCTCAAATTCTCCGGCTCCGTCCGTCCTTGCCGCCTCAAACAGCTCCTGTGGTATTGTCCGGAATCCTCTATAGATTAAAAAAACGGGAAAGGTGGAAAATATTGCCGGCAAAATCACGGCTCGGCCGGTATCTATGAATCCCATGCCGTTTAATACCAGATATTTAGCAAGCATAGTGCTTTGGAACGGCAGCAGCATCAAAATGACATAAACGGAAAATAAAAACTGTTTTCCCCGGAACCGGTACACGGCAAAGGCCCATGCCGCAGGAACATCCACCAGAAATTGTCCCCCAAGAATGTATGCCGCCGTTTTCACGGAATTCCAGAACAATACCAGAAAATCCGGCGCATAGAAAAGGAGCTCCTTATAATTTCCAAGGGTGGGATAATCCGGTATCCATTTCCACTCTATGTACTCCTGATTATTTTTCAGCAATGGCGCGATGCGCTGCCCCCATTCTATCTCGTCCGCCAGCGAACCGCAAAAAAGCAGCAGCGGGGGCACACAGATCAAAACACCCGGTCCGGCGACACAAAGCCATGAAAGAATTTTCAGACAGTTTTTGATAATCTTTCTCCCATAATTCATGCGGCATCCTTCTATTCTTATCCTTTTCAAATTTGAAATCAACTTATTTCTTATCAACTTTACTCCCAATCCCAAAGCCTCTGCAGCAGCAGGCTTACGGCTCCCAGCACGATTACCGACAGAACGGAAGCCGCCGACAGCTTATCCTGCTCCAGATAGAGATACCAATTATTAAAAACGTTCTGCAGCATATAGATGCTCTTAGGAGGATAGGCACCGCCCACCAGATAGACTTCCCTGAACACTTTAAAGGAATTTATCAGCGATACAACCGTGATAGTAAACATACTTCCCTTTAGACAAGGCATCGTTATCAGCCAGAAACGTTTTACCCTTCCGGCTCCGTCCATTCTGGCCGCCTCCAGCATCGCCTCCGGTATGGATTTCAGTCCGGCAAGCCACAATATCATAGTGTAGCCCAGATTCTTCCACAGATAACTTCCCACCAAAATAAAGAAAGCGCTCTCTTCTCCGAGGAAATCCGTATGAGTTCCGAGGAACCTGTTCAAGAACCCCTGACCGGAAAAAGCAAGCTTCCAAATCAGCACCATGGCCGCAGCCGGCATTGCAAGGGGCAAAAGATACAGATATCTGTATTTTCCCCGCTTGGAGTCACCGTTTATCAGCAATGCAAGCCCCAGACTGAGCAGCAGGAGGGGTAACACCCCCGCCGCCAAGAATCTCACTGTATTTGCAGCCGCAATTTCAAATGCATCGTTTTGAAATACCGCCATATAATTTTTCAGTCCCGCAAATTCACCCGTCAAAACAATAAAAAAAGACGATACTGTCATCTTTCCAAAGGGAAGCAGCACAAAACACGCCACTCCCCCAAGGCTGGGCATCAGAAACAAGAACTGCTTTATCCCTTGCTTTCTCCGCTTATTCCGCCAGATATAGTTCCAATTCTTTTTCAATTGCATCCACTGTCTCCTCTATTCCGGCCTCTCCAGTCAATGCCGCTTGGCCCAGCTTTATCACCGCTCCATATATCCGGTTGTCACAATAATTCACTCCGGCTGTATGATCCGCCAAGCTCTCTAACCGGGCAAAGTCCTCCTTCGAGGGCCAGTTTATTTGCAGCGACATGACACTGCCGTCGGACATAGCATACCCCATAGCCGCATAATGCTCCGTGCTTTCACCTTTGGGATTCTCCTGTCTCTGTAAAAAGGCTCCTTTGTTTACCGGAGTCCCGTTCAGCGAAACATTACCCTGAAACTCCGAGGAAAAAATATATTCCAAAAACAGCCTGCTTTCCTCCCCATGCTTTGACGCACTGTTCATTGCCATCAGAGTGGCCGGCAGACATGTTCCGTAGCTCTGCCCCGGCATCTGCATATATTCGCCGCCCATATGCTTCAATTTCCCCAATGTCATCGGGAAATCTTCTGCCGCACCGCTTAAATATCCCCCGCAGAAAGGCTGTTCCGGAAAAGCCATCAGTTTGACATCCAGTGTTTCCGACAATCCGTAGGAGCCGCAGCGCCTTGCTAAAGTATTCTCCCCGCTCCCCCAGCCGGATCCGGAAAAGGACATTTCATTCATATTCTCCGGCAGATTCCTCATCTGGACATCATAAATTCTTTTCAACTGTGTGAGAAATTCCGCCACTGCATTCCGGTCAAGCGTACCTTCCTCCGTCTCCCATGCTCCCATAGAAGCTTGTGCAAAGAGCCGGAGCGCTTCCTCCGCCGATAAAAACCCGATAACGGATTCCTCTCCGCCTGCCGTTTTTTCCACCAAATCTGCCAGCTGTGACAGCTCCTTTATCTCCCCTGCAGACGCTGCCGTTTCCGAATCCACTGCCAATACCGGCAAAGCAAACGTAAGGGGCATTACATACAGTCCTGATTCTGTGGCAAACCCCTCCGCCACGGTCTCAAAATACTCTTCCTCCGGCAGGTCTTCCCTCAAAAAGCTTAAATCCGCCAGAATACCTTTCTCTCCATAGGTATCAAAAGGAATATCATCTACCACCAGAATATCCGGTCCCGTGCCTGCGGCAAGCTCCGTCCCGAGATTCCTCAGCGCATCCTCCTCTGTTCCGCCGTAATCGGGATTCACTCCCACCTCATATTTTATGTACAGCTCCGGATATTTCCTGCGAAACGCGCTTACCGCCTGTCTGATATTCCCGTCGTCATAGAGGCTGTAAATTCGCAGCGATGCCTCCGGCTCTGCAGGAAGGGACTTATCTTTTACATAACGCAGAAGCTTTCCGTCCGTATAGAGAACGTTAAATATTTTCTCTCCCTCCGCCTCCGTCACGGTCATCCCCAGAAATCCCCTTCCGATATCACCGATGCCACAGGCACTTCCGTCCACAACTCGTCTCATCTCACTCCCGTATAGTTCATGTACAAATATTCCCTCATGAGTTAAAACATAAAGTTCCTCCCCGCAAGGATACAGAAGAACGGAAGATATATCATTCAAAATATCATCCTGCCTTTGGGAGAAAAATCCGGATAGTACTTCATCCTGTTTCTCCGCCACATTCTTTTCGTTCAGATCAAACAGCGACACACCGCTGACATGAAGAATAAAAAGCATTTCGTCATTGGCTGCAAGAGCCAGCGGATAATTCTCATTTTCCGTCAAAAATTGTATTTCACCGCTTTCCCGGTGAATCCGATAGATCTCACTGCCCATTTTCATATAAAAGCAATCCGCTCCCGGATAAAAAGAAGGGTACTCATTCTCTCCCAAATTTACCGATATAATTTCCTCTCCCTCCGCCGAGGTCAACCGCCATCTTCTTACCCCGTCTATGTATTCCATGAGAATCCGGCTCCCGTCGGACGATCCTGTTACCGACAAAAGTTCAACGGAAGCTTCTCCCTGCCCGTCCGTCCCATCCTCTGCACTTGTAAAACTTGCTCCGTGGTCGTCCGAAACCCAGTCTCCGCCGCTTTGTCCGATCAGACGCAGCCGTCCGTCCTGCTGAACCAAACCGGCATAACCGCTCTCCTTCTCCCCGCCTTCCGGTTCCACCTCTTCTTCCACATACCTTCCCATTTCTCCTTCCGTGGATACTTGGTTAAGATTATCCGCTGCATTTCCGCATCCGCTGCAGGTGAGCAGCACTGATATACATAACAATAATATTTTTATGCCCGATATCGCTCTTTCTGCTTTACATCTCTTCGTTTTCATTCTCTTCATTTTTATTTATTTCTCCGTTTCCGCGCTTCCTTTTCAATATACCGATTTCATTTTAATTCCGATTCCATTTTGATACCGATTCCGTTTTGAAAGCGCTTAATAAGTATTGAAACAAATTCCATCCATTTAAAATATTGCTTTTTCATTGACATAGAATGTTTATTCAGATTTTTAGAGAATCCTTACAAATATCCGATCTCCTTCAAACTCTCCACTATATCTTCCTCACTCACATCCTCTCCCGACAGTTTTCTCCCTTGCTCTTCCGTAAATTTCGAAGAGGACAACATTGAAAGCCGCTTTTCCGGAAGAATGACCACCACATATATGACTTTTTCACCCGAAATTGTATCTAACATTATGCGATATTCCATTCCTTCCTCGTCCAGTTTAGCAACATCCTGAAATAACTTGTCCAGCGTTTCCGCACTGTCGTCTCCGGAGATACAGTAACTGGTGACAATACTCACCCCCATATAATTCACGGGCACAAGCACCACCAGCAGAATCAGCAAAGCAACCACTGCCAAAGCAGCGAAAAAAAGCTTTTTCTTCAAGCTAAACTGCTTTTTTACCATGACTTTCAAATTCCGGTCGGCCACCTTTTCCACCTCATTCTCCTGAATCCGCCGGCCTGCCAAAATCTCATTAATACTGACTTCGTAGAAGTCACTCAGCCTCTGCAGAGAATCCACATCCGGGATTCCTCGTCCCGTCTCCCACCTTGATACAGCCTTATCCGATACTTGTATGACCTCGGCCACTTCCTTTTGCTTGAGTCCCTTTTGCTTCCTCAGTTCACCGAGAAAGCTTCCTATCTCTATTGCATCCATTCTTCCCTCCTTATATCCTATACCATGTAACTTCCATAAATTTTTCTCATCCTGTGAGAAGACCTTTTCTGCTTTTATTAGTATACCCACTTGTAATACTATCTTGTCTTCTGCCGTTTCCTCTCCTGTTTATTCTTTTCCGTATTTCATCTCTTGCCATATCCTCTCCTGCTATCTCCTTTTTCGATTATTATTTCCCGCCTCATATTCTGAACGAATTGTACTCTAAATAGCCGAATTTTGCACCCTATGCTCCGTAGAATGGCGGAAAATAGGCAAAAAACAAAGGCAGACTCAAAAGTCTGCCTCACATAAATACAGCGCTCAATCAATACCGCACTCGAAATTCTACAATGCATTTCCCATGGCGGAACAATCCGAAACTACCGTTCGCTGTCTACTCTGCCGCCTGTCGAAATGCCATAATGCAATCTTGATTCTTGGAATGATCCAATACCGCATGAAATATTGATTCGAAATATGCCCCCAGTCCCCCGGCTAACAATTCTTTCCACCATAGAGCTATCTGAACCGGGTCATTCCGAAATACCCCGCAGCCATAAGCGCCGAGAACCAAATTTTTTGCTCCTTTCTCTGCAAAGACAGAGAGGATTAATCTCATTCTGCGGTACATCACATGTCTTGCGGTTTCTTCATCCTCACCCTTCAGACGTACCTGCCCCATATTCACCGCAGGAATGGTAAGCACCGACGCTTTCACAGGCTCTTTCTCCAAATCAAATTTTCCGTTCCTGATAAACAGAACATCCGGCGAATAAATCCCGTGATCCGTGTACATCATGGACTTTTGGGCTCTGTTATTTTCATAATACTCCGGATGTGCAATCAGTGTCTTATATAACGTACTTGACGCGGTAATGCTCTCCTCCTGTGCCTTTGCGCCGTTCAAAAAACCACCTCCGGGATTCTTTGCACTTGCAAAATTAAGCACAGCAATGTCCTTCTTCCCTTCCTCTGCAAGAATGCGAACCGCATCGACTGTGGATATATTATCTATGCGCTCCTGAAGAGAAAATCCGCCTTGTTCCTTTCCGTTCCCGCAGGCTCCTGCATACTTCTTTAAAATACTCTCTCCTTGCTCCGGAGTAATCAATACGCTTTCATGAACGGACTTCTCCATATCTCTTTTGATATCTATCTTTTCCCCGTCCACCTCATAGAAGCCGTGTTCCATAATAGCAACGGTTTGTTTTGCAACCGCTTTTCTGTCCATAAAATCCCCCCATTCGCCTATCTATCAGTAATCACCTTTGTTTATCGGGACACGCAGGCCCTCCCGCAGGTGCAGCTATCCCTTCCGCAGAAAATACCAAACGGAGAACCGCCTTTATTTAATGCGAAACCGGCTGATTAGATTATTCAAAGTCCGTGCCTGATCGGACAATTCTTTCGAAACCGCCGCGCTTTTTTCCGCAGAGGCAGAATTCGACTGTACCACCGCAGAGATTTCCTTAATCCCGTTTTCCACCAGAACAATCATTTTTGATTGCTGGACGCTGGCGGCATCTATATCATCCATCAATGTCTTAATGGATTGAATGCAGTCGCTAATAACCTGCATTGCAGAAACGGCAAGGTCAGTGGACTCTGTCCCCGTCTGGACGTCCTGAATGGAACGGTTTATCAAGTTGCTTGTATTCTGAGCAGCTTCGGCGGACTTTGCCGCGAGGCTCCTTACCTCTTCCGCCACAACGGAGAAGCCCTTCCCCGAATCACCGGCGCGGGCTGCTTCCACAGACGCATTCAGCGCTAAAACATTTGTTTGGAAAGCTATATCTTCAATGGTTTTAATAATGGACACAATTTGAGCCGAGGACTGATCAATGTTCCTTGTGGCCGTCATCAACTGCTCCATCTTGGTATCGGCCTCATCCGAATACCCCGCAGCCTTATCAACCAGATCACTGGCACTGCCGCAGCGCTCGGCGCTGGCTTGGATTTGTGACGTAATCGCACTCACGTTTGATACCAGACCATCAACGGAAATTGCCTATTCCATAGTACCCTGAGACAATGCCTGCGCTCCCGAAGACACCCAGCCGGCACTTGTATCTACCTGACCGGCAACATGAGAAATATCACGAATCACATTCGTAAGATTCACATGAATCAGCTGCAGGCTCTCAAACAAGACTTTAAAATCCCCAATATAATAGGACTCGTTCTTCGTAACGTCAACGGCAAGGTTTCCCTCTGCCATTTCACCCAAAATACGCCCCACGTCATCAATCGTCTTTCGCAGACATCCACAGACATGGTGGGTTGTTTTGGCAATAATGCCGATTTCATCTGATCTGTTATAGAAAACCTCAAGCTCGCGGTCGGCCGAGAGATTTAAATTCCCCAAACTGCCTATGGCCCGCTCTACAGCCATCAGTTCCTTTCCCTCACGATACAGAATTACAAGAGTGATAAAATTGATAATAACCGCCATTGCAGCACACAATACTCCCACTTCCATGCGTACTTCCTTCACGGCGCCGTAGACTTCCGTAACATTATCCCGAACCATAAAAACCCAGTCCCAGTCCCGGTCCTTTAAATACTTATATACCACCAGCTGGTCTACGCCGTTTTCGTCTCTATAGGAATATGTACTTGCCTCTGTACTTCCATCCGCCCGTATCCGGCTGATGATCTCAAGATAACCACTGTCGGTGGTTTCGGTATTGAGAAGCTCGCTATCCTTATGATAGAGATACACACCTGTTTTCACGTTCATAAATACATATTCACTGTCGGGAAGACCCTCAATATTCAGATTCAACAAGGCATCCATGAGATGGTTCGCATAGACTCCGGCTCCCACATAGCCTATACACTTTTGTCCTTCAAAAATCGGATAATACATGGAAAGAATCATACTGCCCGTTCCCGGAGATTTCATGATACCCGAATTGGTAAGCTCGCTGCGGGACAAAATCGTCTTCTGGAAAGTTTCCAGCGATTCCCCCGTGCGCGTAGTGATTCCAATGGCATTCTGAGAGGTATGAGTCAAAACATGGGTGTTCGGTGTAGCAATATACAGCCCCTCAAAAACTCCCTTGACAGAAGCAAAGTCTTCGGTATATTGCTGAGCCTCCGCCAGCAGTGCCGGATCTTCCGGATTTAAGAGAAGGTCGTGAACCTCACTGCTCAGAGCAAAGGCAGTCACATACTCTTCCACAGAAACCACATATTCGTCAATAATCGCCGCTCTGGCTTCCACGGCATCCGTCATCTGATTGGTAATATCGGTTTTTACCATTGAAGCGGTATTTGTGGACACTACAAGCCAAAGAAGCAGCATCCCGATCATGATCACTGCTGTCGTAATAATGCCAATACGGGTGGCAAGTTTTCTATTTATCAGGAATTTCATAAAAATCTCCTCCAAAAAAAATGTATATTTTAGAGAACAAAACTGTTCCTAATTCTTAAAGCTATGAATCGGCGCAGGTATTCTCCCGCCCCGGCTTACGAAGGCATCACAGGAAAATTGATTTACAGGCATAATGGGCGCATAACCCAGCAGTCCGCCAAATTCTACCGTCTCCCCTACCCCTTTTCCGATCACGGGAATCACTCGGACAGCCGTAGTCTTTTGATTCACCATTCCGATGGCCATTTCGTCCGCAATTATGCCTGATATAGTCGTTGCCTTGGTGTCTCCCGGTATGGCAATCATATCAAGCCCTACGGAACAAACACAAGTCATAGCCTCCAATTTCTCTAATGTAAGCGCGCCTGCACGCACCGCATCAATCATGCCCTGATCTTCACTGACGGGAATAAAAGCGCCGCTCAATCCTCCCACATAGGAGGAAGCCATAACGCCGCCTTTTTTTACCTGATCATTGAGAAGCGCCAGCGCCGCCGTGGTTCCCGGCGCTCCCGCATATTCCAGTCCCATCTCACATAAAATGTCCGCCACACTGTCACCGATAGCCGGTGTGGGCGCAAGAGACAGATCCACGATTCCAAACGGGACATTCAGCATCTTGGAAGCCTCCTTTGCCACAAGCTGCCCTACTCTGGTCACTTTAAAGGCCGTTTTCTTAATGGTTTCACACAGCACTTCAAAGTTCCGGCCTCTCACCTTCTCCAAGGCGGTTTTTACCACCCCCGGACCGCTGACTCCCACATTAATGATTTTGTCCGCCTCGGTAACACCGTGAAAAGCTCCCGCCATAAAAGGATTGTCATCCGGCGCGTTACAGAATACCACCAGCTTGGCACACCCCAGAGAGTCCTCTTCCTTAGTATATTCCGCAGTGGCTTTGATGATTTCCCCCATAAGCTTGACCGCATCCATATTAATGCCCGTCTTGGTAGACCCTAAGTTCACGGAGCTGCACACCCTCTCCGTGGAAGACAGCGCCAAAGGAATGGAGCGAATCAATAATTCGTCGGCAGGAGTCATTCCCTTACTCACCAACGCGGAATAACCGCCGATAAAATTTACTCCTACCTCTTTGGCCACTTTATCTAAAGTCTGCGCAACAGAGGCAAAGTCCTCAACAGACTTACATGCCGCCCCTCCCACCAAGGCGACGGGCGTCACGGAAATCCTTTTATTCACTATAGGAATACCAAACTCTCTGGAAATCTCCTCCCCCGTTTTTACAAGATCTTTTGCCGCCCCGTATATTTTCCGGTAAATATTCCGGTTCAATTTCTCCAAATCAGAATCAATACAATCCAAGAGACTGATTCCCAGAGTGATGGTTCTCACGTCAAGGTTCTCCTTCTCTATCATTTTGTTCGTCTCTGTTACCTCATATAAATTAATCATTTTTATACCCCATGTCCCCGCTTAAAGAGGGGTGTTTACACACCCTCTTGCGGACTCAAAATCAATAGTTGAACGCACTTTTCTTTGCAAAAGCAAGCGGCCTTTCCGGTTTAAATACGATGCATCTTATCAAAGATCTCTTCCTTCTGGCATTTAATAACCACACCGATCTGCTCTCCCAACGTTGTCATTTCATCTGCCATGTCGCCAAACTGCTTACTGCATCCGCCGGTATCCACTATCATCATCATATTAAAATACCCTTGTACAATAGTCTGGGAAATATCTAAAATATTAATGCCGTTCTCTGCCAGATAGGTACACACTCTGGCAATAATGCCCACGGTGTCTTTTCCTACCACCGTAATAATTGCTTTTTTCATTTATGCCACCATGCCTTTCCATAGTCTTGTTTTATTGTATTTATTTCTTAGATTACTCCATAAAATGATGTGCTCATTTCATCGAACCCTCTTCATTACTATATTTCCGCCAAAGATTCTCCAAAGGAAGCGGCGTATTTTCTATTCCGCCCATATCCGCATCAGTATATTTTAACAGGAACATTTCCTTCGCCTTATCCGTAAATCCGTATGATTCCATCTTCTTAAATGATCGGTAGTATTCATATTCGGCAATGGGGATCACACATAATTTTTCAATACCGTTATCACCGAACCGGGAAATAAAACCATCGCATATGACGCCGTCTTCCCCACGGAGAAAACCCAATACATAAATCCACCCATCCGTACCGGTCTCTATCCAAGAAGGCTCCGTATACTTATCTTCATCCAAAAACATTGCTGCCCGTTTAAAATCAGATGTAGTATATACTGAAATGGCACCATTAAATGATTTCTTCTGTCTCTCTATATTGTAAAAGTATTTTCCGTCCGCAGAAAAACAATATCCGTCATCTTGGCTGCCGTCCACATCAGAAAACTTAACTTTGTATATAAGCCTTAAAGTATCCAGTAAATATACACCGAAATATGCGCCCGTGGACTTCACAACAAAAAGCTTTCCGTCAGGGCTGAACATTGCCATACAGCCATATTTTATATCTTTAAATTTCGCCAGTTCTTTCCCTTCCCTGTCATAGACAAATACCGTCTGGCCGGTACAGCCCACCGCATATTCTTCATTTGATATATATCCCCAAAATTTCCGCATCACGGATCTCCTTCCTGTTGTATTGCCCAAAAAGCCTCTGCATTACCTCCCATGCCCGCTCTGGCGGGCGCTCAAACCGGGATTGTGAAATGCTCTTTTTCACACGAATACCACCGGCGACATTTCGCTGCGCCTTGCTACCCGGATGTCAAAATCCCCGGCTTTATACGGGTTGGCATCCATATTAATCTCCATCCGGACAGATTCAAAAGCAAGCTCCGGCAGATTATTTTCCTTACTGAGATGTCCCAGAAGTATTGTCTTCAATTTATCATGTAGAATCCTGCAGAGCAGCCTGCCGGAATTTTCGTTGGACAGATGCCCTCTCTCCCCCAATATCCTCTGTTTCAGGTAGTAAGGATAAGGCCCCACCTGAAGCATGTTTACATCATGATTCGCCTCCAGAAGAATGGCATCCATTCCCTTTAGGCACTCTATCGTATAATCATTATAAACTCCCAGATCCGTACAGATTCCCACCCGCTTATTGCCGTAGGCAATCCGGTAGGCTACCGGCTGCGCCGCATCATGGGAGATGTGCATGGGGCTAATGATAAGATCTTTTAATGTAAATTTCCGGTCTTCCTTCACCGGATGGAACAAGGATTCCTCCACCTTCCCCAGACTTCCTCCCTCCAGCATGGCCCGGATCGTCCCCTCCGTGGCATAAGTGGGGATGCCATACTTCCTTATGAGCACCCCAAGACCGCTGATATGATCGGCATGTTCATGGGTAATCAGAATCCCGTCCAAGTCCTTCGGAGAAAGATCAAGCTCCTTCAATCCCTGTTCGACTCTCTTTCCGCTGATACCCGTATCAACCAACAAGTGGGTGGCATCGGAACCTACATAAATACAATTTCCGCTGCTGCCGCTTGCTATACTGCACAATCTCATTTTTATTCCCACCTGCGCGCTGCGGCGCGCACTCAAATCAATAGTTGAATACGCATTTTTATTCAACTTTCCAGATATGCCGCCAACGGCGGCACAAACAATCCGTCCTCCTAACTTCCGAAAGAATATCAAAGCGGAGATTAAATAGGCTCCCAATGAATATCGATAATGTCACCGTTTTTTAAAGGTTCCATATACTCCGCCCGCCTGCCGTTCAGATTGGTCACAATGGCCCGTCCCGCAGAAGCCTTCAAGTCAAAGTTATAAAAGGAAAAAACATCCACAAAAACATAGCTTTCCTTACCGGTCAAAGTCACGGTCTGATTATTGACAAATACCTTCAAAGTCCTGATTCCTCCGGCGGCATTGGCCTCCTGTGCCGCCTTCAGGACATCCTTGGAGACATTTCCCGCATGTGCCCCATAGGGATCCCGTATATCCGGCATTCCGGGCGCCGGCTGCATTCCCGAACCACCCGGCATTCCGGACACCGACTGTGCTCCCAGACCGCCAGACATTCCGGACACCGGCTGCATTCCCGAAACGCCAGACATTCCGGACGATGACTGCATTCCCGAAACGCCAGACATTCCGGACGCCGACTGCATTCCCGAAACGCCCGGCATTCCGGGCGCCGACTGCATTCCCGAAACGCCCGACATTCCGGACGATGGCTGTGCTCCCGAAACGCCAGACATTCCGGACGATGACTGCATTCCCGAAACGCCCGGCATTCCGGGCGCCGACTGCATTCCCAAAACGCCCGACATTCCGGACGATGACCGTGCTCCCGTCTGGCCGTAGACCGGCTCCGGCACCGGATGAGGAATCCCGCCGCTATGGGCAACGGCATCGATAAGTTTCCTCTCTGCTTCGGCGGCGGCAGCCATAGCCGCGGCTTTCTTCGCCGCCTGCCGCTTTGCCAGCTCCTCCTCTGTCTCGTCCTCCAAATCCGCATAAGTAATCACGGCATTGACGTCCCACTCTAACGTAAAGTTTTCATAAACCTTCGTTTCCGGCTTGGCCGGCACATCATTGACCAGAAGCTTCCCTCCTAAAGGCACGTCCATAAATCCTGCAATTTCCTTTACGGTATAACAGTTCTGTACTTGAATTCTGTCGTTTTCCTTGATGGTATAAAATTCGTTTTCAATGATCCCGTTTACAAACGCAGTCTTGGGAAGACTGATTTTTCTACCGTTCACATATACATGAAGCTGTTCGGATAACTCCGGCAGTTTTCCCAGTTCCAAATGCGCCGGTTCGCCTGCCGTAGAAGGCGTAACTGCCACTCTGTCACCGTTATGTACCTGTGTGTAAATGTCCGCGGTATCACCGTTGAGCCGGATAACGGCCGCCTCACCTTGCGTCCCTCGAATGATTCTGCTCTTGCCGTTTACGGTAAAAGTCAACGCCTGCCCTCTCTTCGGGAATAAGTCTTCATTGGAAAACTGCGCCTGAACCGCAGCGTCCGCCACGGACAGCCTGCCATTGTCATATAACTTAACATGATTATCGTTAAACTGTACAAAAATGAAATTATTGCTTTGTTCATAATAGCTTAAGCAAATCCCGATAGGTGTCACCATCATAGAATCTCTGCGGGGATTTTCAGACTCAAACTGAATATTCTGCATCACCTCTTGACCGCGGATGGCCACACGCTCTTTCACAATTCCCAGTTCTTGCGCAAGATGCTCCGTATACCCCGGAATTATACCGCCTCCGCCGACTACAAACACGGCGCTTACCGACTTGTCCCCGTTTAATTCCCTGATGCATTCCGCCACCATCTTAGTCATTTCCGCCACATGTTCCTCTAAGATTTTGGCCACTTCCTTGGCTGTGATGGTCTGTGTCAGTCCCATGATATCCTGATACTCTACCGTTTCCTGCGTACTCGTCTGCCGCTTGATACGCTCCGCCGTATCAAAATCCACCAGACAATGCTGCACCAGAATATCCGTCAGGCTGTCACCGGCAACGGGAATCATGCCGTAAGCCGTGATCGTTCCGTCCTTCGTAATGGATATATCGCTGGTGCCTGCGCCCACATCTACCAAAGCCATATTCAGCATACGGAATTTTTCCGGAATTGCCACCTGAATCGCCGCTATAGGCTCTAATGTCAGATTTGCCACATGCAGTCCCGCAGATTCCACCGCCTTATACAATCCGTCCACCACATCATCGGGCAGAAAGGTAGCAATCAAATCCACTGCCATACTTTTAACCTTGTGCCCCTCCAGATTTCCAATCTGATAACCGTTCATATAATACCGCATGGGTGTATAACCCACGCAGTAAAACTTTATATCCGTATCGTTGTCCTTCTGGAACTCTTCATAGGCCTGCTCCACCCCCATTGTGGACAAAGAATAAACATCTTCCGATACCACCTCATGATCTTCTTCGAAGTCCACCTCCACATGGGTCGTCACGGTGCGCAGTACACGGCCTGCTGCCGCAATGCACACATCCGTCAGCTTTCGGTTTAAATCGTTTTCCAGCTTTTCCTTGACAAACTTGATGGTCTGGCCTACTTTGGCTATATCGTGAATCTGTCCGTCCAGCATAGCGCGGGTCTCATGTTCCTTGATGCATTGTGCCAGTACATGAAATTTTTCGCCGCTCAAATATCCCACCGTACCCACAATGCTCCGGGTGCCGATGTCAAGTCCGAATACCAATTGTCCCTGCCCTTCCATTATTCCTGCCATGTAAAAGCCTCCAATTTCTTCTCTATCTGCCTGCGCGTCTCCTCAAAAGAACCGCTGTTATCTATCACAAAATCACAGTTTTTACGGAAGTCCTCCTCGGAAAGCTGCTGCCCCATAATCTGCTTGATTTTCTCCTCACTATAGCCCCGAAGCTTTTCAAGCCTTGCCCTTCTCACCGATTCCTTGGCATAAATATACCACATTTCATCCACCAGCTGTCCGTAACCGCATTCGATCAGAAGCGCCGCCTCCACAAAAAACAGTTCCACATCCTCCTTTTTTTTAGCCTCCTCATATTTCCGGAGCAGATAATTTTTCACCGCAGGATGGATAATGTTGTTGACTTTCTGCAGCAGCGCGGGATCTTTAAATATTTTATCCGCCATTGCCGGTTTATCTATCTGTCCGTCAGCCGCCAGAATCTCCTTTCCCAGCAGCTCTACCAGCGCCCGGTAACATTCCGTGCCCGGAATCTTTACCAAATGAGCCGCCTCATCCGCCAGATAAATCTCGCAGCGGTAATGACTTTTTATATAATTCAAAATCTTTGATTTCCCTGCGCCGACTCCGCCGGTGATTCCAATAAATTTCATTCGACTATTTTGCTTCATACCAATTCATTCCTGTATGCAGGTCAATCTCCAGCGTCACCGCCAGCTCTGCAGCCGACTTCATATTTTCGGTGAGAATATGCCGTACCTGCTCCTCTTCCTCAAGGTAAGTCTCTATGACCAGTTCATCATGCACCTGTAAAATCAGCTTTGATTTCAGTCCCGAATCCCGGAGAGCCTTCCAGACCCGGATCATGGCAATCTTAATAATGTCGGCTGCCGTTCCCTGTATGGGTGAATTCATAGCCACACGCTCCCCGAAGGAGCGCTGCATAAAGTTGGAAGAAGACAGCTCGGGAACGGGTCTGCGCCTGCCGAACATGGTAGTAATGTATCCCTTCTCCTTTGCCCCGTCGATCAGGCCGTCCAGAAATTCTTTTACCTTGGGATAGGTGGCAAAATATTGTTCGATATATTCCGCCGCCTCCTTCTTGCTGATGCTGAGATCCTGACTTAAGCCGAAAGAGCTGATTCCGTATACAATGCCGAAATTTACCGCCTTAGCGTTCCGCCGCTGTAAATCCGTCACTTCCTCAAAAGGTGTATGAAATACATTGGCCGCCGTGATACGGTGAATGTCCTGATCCATACGGTACGCCTCTATCAATTGTTCGTCACCCGACATATGAGCCAATACACGCAGCTCAATCTGAGAATAATCCGCATCCATAAATTCGCAGCCCTGTCCGGGCACAAACACCTTACGGATTCTCCTGCCCAGCTCCATTCTCATGGGAATGTTCTGCAAATTCGGCTCCGTAGAGCTGATACGGCCGGTGGCGGTAATTGTCTGGTTAAAATTAGTGTGAATGCGGTTATCCTCTCCGATAAAAACGGAAAGCCCGTCGGCATAGGTAGACTTTAGCTTTGTCAATCCCCTGTATTCCAAAATATCCTTCACGATGGGATATTCCTCGGAAAGCTTCTCCAACACATCCGCAGCGGTGGAATAGCCCGTCTTTGTCTTCTTTCCTCCGGGCATCCCCATGGTTTCAAACAAGACTTCCCCCAGCTGCTTCGGTGAATTAATGTTAAATTCTACCCCCGCCTGAACATGAATGGACTTCTCCAGCTCATCTATTCTGGCCACCAAAGCATCCCCATACGCCTTCAATTCCTCTTTTCGAACCTCCACCCCCTCCTTTTCCATATCATATAATACCAGTGAAAGGGGCATTTCTATCTCCCGCATCAATGCATCCATACCCGCATCCCGAAGCTTCTCCGTCAAAACGGAATACGCTTTTGCCGCCACATAGGCCACATAACAATAATATTCCGCCGCCTTTTGGGGCATTGTCCGCAGCGCCTCTTTTGCCGAACATTTTCCGAAAGTCTCCGTCTTACCGGGTATCATCAGCCCCAGATGCTCGGAAGCAATGGTTTCCGGATCATAATCGTTTTTCAACGGATTCAGCAAGTATGCCGCAATCAATATATCAAAATAACGGTCTGTAGTGTCCTGCTGCAAGTAATCATACTGCTTTTTTATATCAAAGCCGGATACCGTCACTCTGCCGGATAGCTTACGAATAGCTTCCTGAACGGCAGCCAGATCACTGTCCGCCCCTCCCCCCGAGGGTTCAAACAAGGACAACTGCACGTTCTCTTCCACTCCAACCGGGAAAAAATAGGTGGAGCTTCCGGCATTTTTCCCGCAAACAGAAACAGCCACTCCCAATAGCTGCTTCTTCTCCTGTACCGGATATAATCCCACCAGATTTCCGTCTGCAATCTGCTCCAAATGTTTCAGAAATTCCTTCTGTTCTTCCACTCTATGGAAAGTTTTCAGCAGCTCCTCGTCGGAATTTACGGCATCCTTTTCAAATCGGCCCAGCATATTTTTAAACTCCAGCTGCTTAAAAAGCTGATACGCTTCCTGCGTGTAAAAATCTTGCGCCTTGGCCGCTTCATAATCCAGTTCCACCTCACAGTCAATTTTAATGGTGGCTAAAAGCTTGCTCAAGTCTGCCAGATCCTTGTTGGCAATGAGGGATTCCCGGATACTCTTTTTCGATATCTCCTCCACATGGGCATAAATATTGTCCAGAGAGCCATAGGTCACCATCAGCTCAGCGGCGGTTTTCTCTCCCACCTTGGGCACTCCGGGGATATTATCCGAAGTATCCCCCATCAGCGCCTTGAGATCAATGAACTGTGTGGGCGTTACCTTATAGGCATCCGCCACGTCTTTTGGATAGTAATCTTCAATTTCCGTCCTTCCCGACTTGGTCTTAGGAATCCGGATCTTAATATGCTCATCGGCGATCTGCAGCAGATCACGGTCCCCCGACACCAGAGACACTTCAAGACCCGCCCGCTGCGCTTTTTTTGCCAGCGTTCCCAGAATATCGTCGGCCTCCAAACCCGCCTGCTCCACAATCACAATCCCCATGGCTTTCAAGACTTCCTTCATCACGGGAACCTGCTCCCGCAGCTCTTCCGGCATAGGTTTTCTGGTTCCCTTATATGCCCCATACATCTGATGGCGGAAGGTGGGGGCATGGACGTCAAAGGCAACCGCCAGATAGTCCGGCTTTTCCTCCTCCAGAATCTTAAACATAATATTCAAAAAGCCGTACACGGCATTAGTATGCAGCCCCTGCGCATTACTAAGGTCAGGCACCCCGTAAAATGCCCTGTTCAGAATACTATGTCCGTCTATTAATACAAGTTTTTTGCCGTTGTCCATTCCTTTTAACCTCCACAATGAACAAATTCCCAATCGGGGAACGCCTGCTCAAAAGCCTCACCGAAAACATACCTCTGCGGTAATCTCTACCCGTTATGCCAAAATCCAGATAACCGCACCGAAAATCATGCTTACCGCCGCAATTTCCAATACCAGCCCTATCTTCAGGAAAACGTCATGAAAACAGATTTTTCGTCTTGCATCCGCTTCATGCTGATTCAGTTCCTTCTGTAAATCAAACGCACCGCCGTCCTCAAGGCGCTGGATGCCTTCCGTCGTCAGGTATTGTATTGTCAGCTCCTCCCTGCACTCTGCGCACTGCTTTGCATGTTCACAGAACTTCTTCAATTCGGCATAGGGCAGTTCCTGTGCAATATAGGCGGGAATCCGTTTCTCAAATTCTTTACAATCCATCATTTCTCCATTCCTCCGCCATGTCACCCGAAATCTTTCCGCAACTGTTTTTACAGATATTTTTCAGGCATATGCACACAGGCTTCCTCCACATATATTCCGCATTTTCCTGATAAATATGTACATTGGTCACTTCTCCAAGGCCTGTGCAATGTCCGCAATCAAGTCATCCTTATCTTCAATGCCGCAGCTGATACGTATCAATTCCGCAGGCACTCCCGCTTCCCGCAGCTGCTCGTCATTCATTTGACGATGGGTGGATGAGGCAGGATTTAAGCAACAGGTTCTGGCATCCGCCACATGAGTGGCAATGGCCGCCATTTTCAGGCTCTTCATAAAAATGCCCGCCGCTTCCCTTCCGCCTTTTAATCCAAATGATACCACACCGCAGCTGCCCTCCGGCAGATACTTCTGCGCCAGCGGATAATACTTGTCTCCGGGCAGGCTGCAATAATTCACATAAGCAACCTTGGGATGCTTGGAGAGATACTCCGCCACCGCCATACCGTTTTCGCAATGCCGCTTCATACGCACATGCAGACTTTCGAGACCCAGATTCAGCAGAAAAGAATTCTGGGGGCTTGGAATGGAGCCGAGATCACGCATCAGCTGCACGGTGCATTTCGTGATATAAGCCCCCTCTTTCCCGAATTTCTCCGCATAGGTCACTCCGTGATAACTGTCATCGGGGGTGCACAAGCCGGGAAATTTATCCGCATGTGCCATCCAGTCGAAATGCCCTCTGTCCACAATGGCTCCCCCCAAGGCGGCGGCGTGACCGTCCATATATTTTGACGTGGAATGGGTCACAATATCCGCTCCCCACTCAAAGGGCCTGCAGTTAACAGGCGTTGCAAACGTATTATCCACAATCAGAGGCACTCCATGGGCATGAGCGCACTTTGCAAATTTTTCAATATCCAGAACGGTCAGCGCCGGATTGGCAATGGTCTCGCCAAAGACCAGCTTTGTATTGTCACGAAAAGCCCTGTGAATCTCCTCTTCGGAAGCATCGGGACTGACAAAGGTGGCCTCCACCCCCATCTTCTTCATGGTAACGGATATCAGATTAAACGTACCGCCATAGATGGTGCTGGATGCTACAATGTGGTCACCGCAGCCGCAGATATTAAAGATTGCCATAAAATTAGCTGCCTGACCGCTGCTGGTCAGCATTGCAGCAGTGCCTCCCTCCAGCTGTGCAATTTTCGCCGCCACATAATCATGGGTAGGATTCTGCAGTCTGCTGTAAAAATATCCTGTGGCCTCCAAATCAAACAGTTTTCCCATGTCTTCGCTGGTATCATATTTAAAGGTCGTGCTCTGGATAATGGGAATCTGTCTGGGCTCCCCGTTTCCCGGCGTATAGCCGCCCTGTACGCATATACTGTTTATGTTCATTTTTATACCTCCTAGTGCGCTTCATAAGAGAGTGTGTCACCCCCTCTTTGCACATGCCAATCAATATTTGAAAGTTTACTTTCAAACTTGTACCTGTCTGCACGCTGCGACATTCTTTGATCAATGGCTGAATACGCATTTTTATTCAACCCTCCTGTCATGCCGCCAGCAACGGCACAAACTTATCTTTCAGTATACACATTCAGACCGGGAAATTCAACAGTTTCTCTTCCTTCCGGGAAAAAATGTCTCGCAAAGTTACTGTTCACACCCACGCCACCGCGAGGCGTTTTCACGCGTTTTTTGCGTGACAAACCCGAGGACAACCTGCGCGAAACCGCTGTTTTGCGGTTTCTGTGCATGTGTTACTGGTCACGGAGCGAACAGTAACCTCGCAAAATCGCATAGAGACGCGATTTTGACTTCGCGGGAGGGGCTGTCTGAACTGTTACACCGTTCGTTACCGTTCACTCGTTGCCGCCGCAAGGTATTTTCACGCTGTTTCGGGGCGGCAGACATACATCGGAACCGCACCTGCCCCTTGTACAGCATTGCATTCATAATTGAGTAATATGCGCCTATTCCTTCAAAATTGATGCAACGCTGTACTCGTACATCCGGCCGGATATATGAATTCTCGGGAAAGTAAAGTGAAAGACGGAAATCCTACAAAAGTTAAGGTGATTTATCACAGGTAAACAGACAGCCCGCGGCATGTCCTCGCAGGCTGAGCCTTAAAATCATTTCTTCAACACAATCGGACAGGAATCCACCAGAGGGATTCCTGTCCGATGCATAGTCTCTTATATGGGAGTATTCGAAGGCCGCAATCATGGCTCCCGAGAGGTTTTGCGGTCTCCGGACATGTTCTCTCTTTCAATCTCCGTCCTGAACCACTACTTCTCTGTAAAATTCAGTGTAATCCGTTCTCTTTTCCTTAGTGAACCGGATGGCAGTTCTGGGATGCTGGTTTAAAAGGCCGGTTACCAGATATTGCAGGTCATATCCCCATACCACACCGTCTGACCTTAGCTGATTCATATATTTATCAATGAATTGAATCACAGGATATACATTATACTTAGGATTCCTCAAAAAGCCCAGCAGAAGCTCCATAGCACAATTTCCGGCGCCCCGCCCCATAGAGGAATAGGTTGCATCCAGCCAGTCCACTCCGTCTCCCACTGCTTCAATGGTATTGGCAAAAGCAAGCTGCTGGTTATTGTGCGCATGGATACCTACTTTCTTACCGTATTTCACGGCAATATTTACATAGAGATCCGCCAGACGCGCCACCTGCTCAGGATACATAGCTCCATAGCTGTCAACGATATACAGTACATCCACAGGTGTCTGCGCCAAAATTTCCAGCGCAGCCCTCAGCTCACCCTCCTGAGAGTTGGAGATTGCCATAATATTACAGCTGACCTCATATCCCTTCTTTGCCGCATCCTCAATCATCTGCACTGCAGAGGGTATGGCATTCAGATAAGTAGCTACCCGGATCAGGTCGATAGGACTGTCTGCCCGATCAATAATATCCGTCTTATAATCACATCTTCCCACATCTGCCATAACGGCAATCTTTAAGTCGGTGGCATTGTCCCCTACAACCGCCCTGATATCTTCGTCATTGCAGAACTTCCATTTTCCGAACTTATTTACGTCAAACATTTCCTTGGACGATTTATAACCGAATTCCATATAGTCCACACCTGCCCGCAGATTTGCCAGATACAGCGCTTTTACAAACTCGTCGGTAAAATAGAAATCATTCACCAGCCCGCCGTCACGCAAAGTAGCGTCCACCACTCTCACATCGGGACGGTACGCAATTAAATTTGATATTTCTTTCATAATTCTCCTCTTTTCTCCTCTTGCACTTCATTTACGGCTCGTAGGCCTGTTCAACACACTACCTCATGATTTTAGCAGTTTAAAGTGTAAAAGTCAATATAGCAGACAAAAATGCTATAAAAACACTAACATTTTTGTAACAGTTCAGACAGGTCACTGAACCGTTACAAGATGCACACAAAACGCGGAAAAAATGCTTTTTGGCGCCCGCATGTCTCGCAAAATCGCATAAAGACGCGATTTTGACTTCGCGGGAATTTACATTATGAGGTGATTATGTTAAGCGAAGGACAAAAGCATAAAATCAGACACAACATCAAACGGTTGGCCGGCACTGTCAAATGGGGGTTATTTTCTTAAAATATTAATTGGATTATATAAACTATCCAACGTTCAATCTACTGACAAAATCCCTACGCAACTCTTATACAAGCTGCGTAAGGATTTTTATTTAGAGCGTATTTATAAATATTATCATATACACCGGTTAATACGTTCTTTAATAACCCATAAAGATCTCCTTGCCGGCAAACCTTACCGATACTTTTCCAAACCTCCAGTCATGCCGACACAGTCGGCACAAACACCAATAAATCGGTGCAAGTCTGGAAGAACGCTGTTCTTGCGTTCTTAAAGGAATGGCAAAGCCATTCCTTGGGAATGACTTAGATTTTCTTAGATTAGGTACAAAGAGGGGGTGTTTACACCCCCTCTTTCCAACCTTAGAAAATCTTCATTCCGTTCACACTTCCAGACATGCCGACGCAGTCGGCACAAACAATCAATGAATCGGTGCAAGTCCGTAAGAATCGCGCCAGCGATTCTTCTAACTGCTTTAGCAGTTTGTGAAAAAGCTCTGCTCCGCAGAGCGTGAAATCACTTAGCGAGGTCCTTTCGAGCTTAGTGATTTCCTTCACACTTTTCAGCCCCCAACAGCAAGGGTTCGAAGCAACTGTAATATATATATGATACCAAAAAAAACACTTAAGATCAGGCCTATTGCAGAAAATATGAGTCCGGCAATGGATATTGCCGTATGCTGTTTGGTCTTTACTACGTTAATAATTCCAAGTATAAGCCCAGTTACGCATAATATAATGGAAATATAAGGCAAACAGAAAAATACACATCCCAAAATTCCCAGAACCAATGCCGTAGCTATCTTACCGTCCTTTTTATGTTCCAGCTCATTAATTACCACCGGTCCTTGGGGTATGTTCTGTTGTTGTGTCCAATCCTGCTGTGTATTGTTTGAATCACCGTTACCGCCATTCCCGTTTTGATCATCGGTATTATACATATTGCCCTCCATTTTCCCACCGCCTTTTGCGCATAACAACACAAGCCAGCAATTAAAAATCTCCTATCTCCTGACCAATTTTCTCCCTATCCTATGTATTGAATATTAGTATTGGTACAATGGCAGAAGAAACATGCTCACAGCAAATCCCAATGCCAACTGGCCGACTAACCCAATTACAAAAGCAATCACCACAGGAACCATGGATTTCTTCTTCAGATACAGATTAAAATACAATGTTGCCAGCAAAGCACCTATGGCAGCGCCAATAAAACTGTTCAGCAAAAATCCTAAAATTGTACTGACCGCCCCAAAAACAGTAACTACTACAGGTATATTTCCTACAGGCTCATACGTCTTGCCGCTTCCCAAAAACTTTCCGTCAACCGCCAGATCTACTTTATTGCCGATCACTACAAGACAGCAGGTCACATCACCAAAGTGAATGGTATACTCGATCAAATTTACAAACCAGTTGGCGCTTTTCAGCTTATATGTCTCACCGTCAACAATAAGCTTTTTGGGCTTGTACTCCACATGGTGCTCCACTCCTTCTGCATTAACCACCCACTTAGCACTATATTTTGCCATTTTTACAACAACCTCCTCATAAATAATTTATAAAATATTATCACATGTCCTTGCCCAAAATGCAAGTTTTTCTCTGAAAAATAATGCACAGAAACCGCAAAACAGCGATTTCACGCACATCTGTCCAAATGATTATTCTAATCGCTTTGTTTTGATCACGTAAAAAGCGCGTGACAACGCCTCACGATGGCATAGGTGTGGAAAGTAATCTTAATCTTCGAAATGATTCACTCCGCCAAAAAAACCTGAGGAACTGTGTCCCTTTTTGTGACCGTTTTTATCATAGTGATTTATCCCGCCAAAAAAGCCTGTGGAACTATGCCCTACCTTTTTCCCGCTGGCATCATAATGATTTACCCCGCCGAAAAAACCTTTGGAGCTATGCCCTACTTTTTTCCCGTTGGCATCATAATTATTCATGCCTCCGAAAAATCCCGGTCTGCTTTCCCCTACCTTTTTCCCGTTTTCATCATAATGATTAATAGTACCAAATAATCCCTTTCTGCTGTATCCCTTTTTCTTCATAAGTAAGGCCCCTTTACCGATTTGTTTTCTACACGCTTCCCGCTTTCCACAGATTTGTTCCCGGCTCAAGGCGTGTTTGAACGATTAATTCTCCGGTTTGCACGCTCCACTTCACAGACTGCTGCGACTCAATTTAGGGGCGCAGCTCCACTACGCCTGTTAATTGGAAACTTGTCTCCTGCAAAGTGTGGCACATACCGCGGAAAGCATATTCAAACACGCTCTTACAGCCACTGTTAACGGTTCAATGTATCAAGAAATACGGCGCCGCCGCAAAAACATTTTTGCACTACGGCCTCTGCCCCATACCGCCTTCCAGAGTCAGAGTTTCTCCGGACATATACTTGAAATCCGGAGAAGCGAGCTGCACACAGACTCTGCCGATCTCCAGTTCGGAGTCTCCGTAATGGCCCATGGGGGGCATCTTAACATTCTGCTTAAATGCTTCCGGATATGCCTCCTCAAACTGCTCCAATTGTGCGGTCCAGGCTAAAGGACAGACAATGTTCACATTAATTCCGTCAGGGCCCCACTCGGTAGCCGCCACACGGGTAAGTCCGCGGATACCTTCCTTGGCCGCAGCATATGCGCACTGTCCGAAATTGCCAAACAGACCCGCGCCGGAAGCAAAATTGATCACGGACCCCTTACTTTCTTTCAGATAAGGATAACATGCCTTCATATAACAAAACGCCGCATACAGTCCGGAATACATCGCCAAGTCAAACTGCTCCATGGTATGGTCCGCCAGCGTAACACCGGAAGCGGATGCTTGCGCATTGTTGATCAGAACCTGAATCCCGCCGAACTCTTCCACGGCTTGCTTTACCACACTCTCCGCCACGGCAATATTATCAGCTCCGGCATTAATATCCGCCTGAACCGTAAGCACCTTTATCCCGTACTTTGCTTCCAGCTCCTCCTTCGCGTCCGTAAGCTTCTTCACATTGCGCCCGGTGATAACCAGATTGGCACCCTCCTTGGCATATGCGGTGGCAATACCGTAGCCGATAGAGCCGCAGCGGCCGTCCTTTAGAACCGCACGCCCCGCACCTGTGATAATAGCTGTCTTACCTGTTAAAAATCCCATAAAATACCTCCGTTCCTGCTTTAAAAGCAATTGTTCTACCTACTGTTTCCATTATAGAAGATCCTATGTATTTAAGACAAGAAAAAAATAATTTCTCCTATCCCTAACTCCTGTAAATCAGTTTGTAGCCCAGCAAATTAAAGTTCCTGTCTCCCGCACAAAAACGTCAAATTAAAATCTCAGTTTTTAAACACTGTCTATAAAAGTGTGCTGCAGGAGGCGGCACGTTTTCCTCTTGACCATCCCATGTCATTCCGATATAG
>CAJUTJ010000132.1 GCA_910589655.1 uncultured Acetatifactor sp.
AACCAATAGACAGAGAATGGATGAACCAGCATGATGGAAGAAGAATCTTCGGAAAGGATGTTTAGAATTATCCTTCTGTCTAATCAAAAAAGAATAAGTCTGTAAGCTGTTTTTCTTGCTTACAAACTTATTATACGAGGAGTTGGTTTTATGGGTAAAGACTTGAAGGACAAAGAACTTGGAGTTAGAGAAAATAGAAAGTGCCCTGGAAATTGTGTAGTACTTTGTGTAGTAATAATATAGAGAAAGGCGGAAAACCTTTATTTACAAGGATTTCTGAGCAGGTATAACAAGAAATGAAACTAGGAATCGTCGGTCTGCCCAATGTGGGCAAAAGCACATTATTTAATTCTTTGACAAAAGCCGGAGCGGAATCCGCCAATTATCCCTTCTGCACAATCGACCCGAATATCGGTGTGGTGGCAGTGCCTGACGAGAGGCTGAAAGCGTTAGGGGATATGTATCAGTCCAAGAAAGTTACGCCTGCAGTGATTGAATTCGTGGATATTGCGGGCTTGGTAAAAGGCGCTTCCAAGGGCGAGGGCTTGGGGAATCAGTTTCTAAGCAATATCAGGGAAGTGGATGCCATTGTCCATGTGGTGAGATGCTTTGAGGACGCCAATGTCATTCATGTGGACGGAAACGTGAATCCGTTAAGAGATATAGAAACCATCAATCTGGAACTTATCTTTGCCGACTTGGAGGTGCTGGAAAGACGCTATGCCAAGGTATCAAAAGCGGCTCGGATGGACAAGGCTTACGCCAAAGAGTTAACACTGTTAGAACGCATCAAAGCCCATCTGGAGAGCGGAAAGCTGGCAAAGACGCTGGAAGCGGAGGATGAGGATGAAGCGGCCTTGTTAAAAGAATATAATCTTCTAACCTACAAACCTGTCATCTATGCGGCAAATGTAGCGGAGGATGATTTGGCTGACGACGGCGCTTCCAATGGGTTTGTCTCCGAGGTGAAGCGCTTTGCAGAAAGCGAGAACAGTGAAGTGTTTGTAATCTGTGCCCAGATCGAGCAGGAGATTTCCGAGCTGGACGAGGATGAAAAAGCAATGTTTTTGGAAGATTTGGGATTGTCCGAGTCCGGTTTGGAGAAACTAATACGTGCCAGCTATTCTCTGCTGGGATTAATGAGCTTTTTGACCGCAGGAGAGGACGAAACAAGGGCATGGACCATTAAAATAGGCACAAAAGCGCCTCAGGCCGCCGGAAAAATCCATTCCGATTTTGAGAGAGGCTTTATAAAGGCGGAAGTAGTCAACTACAAAGACCTGCTGGAGCAAGGCTCCTTGGCCGCGGCCCGTGAAAAAGGCATGGTGGGCATGGAAGGCAAAGACTACATTGTCCAAGACGGAGACGTTATACTCTTCCGGTTCAATGTGTGAAAACCCATCATGAGCGAAGGCTTGCCAAAGCGAATGGTGGAAGCACGAAGTGCGTGTTTTCACAAGAGCTTGCATGAAATTTGGGATTGAAGGCTTGCCGAACATCGGCCGCAATTACCAGAATTTTGAAAGGAGTATGTATGAACGCAGGTGACATTGCTTTCCCCAATCTGGGAATCTATTTGGAAAATGTACCGAAGCATTTCAGCATATTTGGCTTTGAGATAGCATTTTACGGGGTAATTATAGGAATCGGCATTATTGCAGGAATCATGACGGCGGCGTATCTTGCGAAACGAACGGGTCAAGATCCGGATATTATCTGGGATTTTGCGATATATGCAGTGATTTTTTCCATAATAGGCGCCAGAATTTATTATGTTATCTTTGAATGGGATTTGTATAAAAATAATCTTCTCAATATCTTCAATATCCGCAAGGGGGGGTTGGCGATCTATGGCGGTGTCATTGCCGCATTTATCACCTTGTTCGTCTACGCGCGGATTAAGAAGCTGAATGCCTTTCGGATAGGAGATACGGCAGTACCGGGATTGATTCTGGGGCAGGCCATCGGCAGATGGGGCAATTTTATGAACCGCGAGGTCTTCGGTGAGTACTATGACGGACTGCTTTCCATGCAGCTTCCTCTGGAGGCGGTGCGGGCCAGAGACGTCTCCGAGAATATTGCGGCACATATACCGGAAGGAGCAAACTTTATTCAGGTGCATCCCACCTTCCTTTATGAGAGCCTTTGGTGTCTTGCAGTGCTTGCAGTGATGCTGTTTTATTGGAAGCACAAAAGGTTTGAGGGGGAGATCTGTCTGCTGTATTTCGGCGGGTACGGTTTAGGACGTTTTGTGATCGAAGGGATCCGCACGGACACCTTGTTTGTGCCGGGAACCACCATTGCGGTATCACAAGTATTGTCGCTGCTGATGGTCTTATTTGCAATTATAACGGATGTGATTATCCGGGTTAAGTTAAGACATGCCAAGAAGGATGACAAAGCAGCCGGATAAGCAAATACAATATACAAGCAACAAAATGACGCCGGACAAAACGGTTTGGACAGTACTCTCCGTTACGGTAACAATAGCAGTGCGTCCATAAACATATTTGTATGCGATTTGGCAGGACAGGTAAACGCCAAATCGCATTTTTTGTGTAACAGCGAAAAGCCGGATTCGGCGTATTTCAGGGGATGCAGCGTTTTTACTGCAGAAGGGATTTACTCCGCAAGGAATCAATAACGCATGTAATGCTAAATTTCGATTAAGAAAAAATTTCGTATATAGATGTGGATGGATTTAAAATTCCGGCATACCATATCTTGTGGTTTTTAATAAAAAAGCGTCCCGCAGATAGTCTGTGGGGCGTTTTTTTACGTGTCCTGTTTCGAAAATAGAGGTTGTCAAACATGGAATAATATATTAAAATCAATTTTAAAGTGGGATGGAGATGGCAGGTAAACCCATAAAGTGGGATAGAAAACCAAATGTGAAAACGCCTCTCTGTGGCAGCCCCGCTTTTGACTGGTGGTGATTGCTATGTTCATGGGCAGATACAATCATACAATTGATCCGAAAGGCAGGTTGAGCATTCCTTCAAAATACCGTGAAATGTTAGGAGATGAATTTGTGGTTTCGAAAGGAATGGACGGCTGTTTGTTTGTGTACGCAAATGATGATTGGAAAGTCTTTGAAGAAAAATTGGCATCGCTGCCGCTGATCAATCAAGAAGCAAGGCAGTTTGCGAGATTCTTTCTGTCAGGAGCCCAGTATGTCACTGTGGATAAGCAGGGACGTATCCTGATGCCTCAGGATTTAAGGGATTTCGCGGGACTTCAAAAGGATGTTGTTTTAGCGGGAATGGGCGGACGCATTGAGATCTGGAGTCTTGAGAAGTGGAACGAAAACAGTGAACAAGTGGATATTAACAAGATATCTGAGGGAATGATCAATCTCGGACTCACGATTTAAAAAGAGGAGCGTTCGGTATGGAATTCAATCATTACTCTGTGCTCCTTGCGGAGACCATTGAGCAGCTGCACGTCCGGCCTGAGGGAATCTATGTGGACGGCACGCTGGGAGGAGGCGGACATGCCTATGAGGTATGTAAGCAGCTGACCACAGGACATTTTTACGGAATTGATCAGGATGACGCGGCTGTGGAAGCTGCCGGAAAACGGCTGGAGCCCTTCGGGGATAAAGTAACCATCCTGAGAAACAATTACTGCAATATGCGTTCTGCGCTGGCGGAACGGGGAGTTACAAAGGTGGACGGCATTGTACTTGATCTGGGAGTGTCTTCTTACCAGTTGGATGAGTCGGAGAGAGGGTTTTCCTACCGCTTTGACGCTCCGCTGGATATGCGCATGGACCGAAGGCAGACCGTTACGGCGCGGGAGATAATCAACGGGTACTCGGAGAACGATCTTTACAGAATCATACGCGACTATGGAGAGGACAAGTTTTCTAAAAATATTGCCAAACATATTGTGAGAGCGAGGGCGGACAAGCCCATCGAAACTACATTCGAATTAAATGAGATCATCAAAGCGGCCATACCCGCCAGAATGCGCAAGGACGGTCATCCCTCTAAGCGCACCTTTCAGGCAGTGCGTATCGAATGCAACAGGGAACTGGATGTTTTGCGGGATTCGCTGGAAGATTTTATAGAGATGCTTAATCCGGGAGGAAGGCTGTGCATCATCACCTTTCATTCGCTGGAGGACAGAATCGTTAAAAGTACATTTAAGAAAAATGAGAATCCATGTACCTGCCCGCCGGGATTTCCGGTCTGTGTATGTGGAATGGTTTCAAAAGGGAGAGTGGTTACGGGAAAGCCCATTTTGCCGGGAGAGAGGGAGTTAGCTGAAAACAGTCGTTCAAAAAGTGCAAAATTGCGGGTGTTTGAAGCAAAACAGACTGCTGCCAACGTATAAACGGCAGCGATGAAAAAGTTAGAAAGCAGGTTATGAACATGGGTCAGACTAGAAATTACAACAGAAATCGTTCATACAATCAGAGGAAAACCGTATCCCACAGGGGGAACCAAGGGGGATATGTATATGGGAATACAGCGCGCAGGCTGGAAGTACAGCAACAGCTTCAGGAGCCTGCCAGAAAACCGGTGGAGCCTGCCGTGCGCAAGAACCGCGAGAAGGCACACCATATGAATATGGGGTATGTATTGTTTTTGGCGGCTGCATTGATAGCGGCCAGTTGGATTCTGGTGACATATGTACAGCTTCAGGCAGAGCTTACAAATCTTACGAAATGGAATGCGGAACTTCAAAGCGAACTCAGCAACCGCAGGCTTGCCAACGACGAAGCCTACAACCGTATTTTGAACAGTATTGATTTAGAGGAAGTGAAGCGGATCGCCATTGGGGAACTGGGAATGGTATATGCGCAGGAGGGGCAGATTTATAATTACGACAATGAGGGAAATGACTATATGCGCAAGATCACGGAAGGTGCGAATTAACGAGGTGCAGTGTGAAGAAACAGGGAAAAAATATATTTTCTATCAAAATGCAAAAGAAGCTGGTGGTATTGTTTGTCTTTGTACTGCTGGCTTTTGCCCTTTTAAGCAGCAGGCTGGTTTACATAGCCAGAGAGAACGGTACACAATATCAAAAGCAGATTCTGTCCCAGCAGAAATATGATTCCACTACGATTCCTTATAGAAGGGGAGATATCGTAGATGCCAAGGGCACGGTCATTGCCACCAGTGAGAAAGTTTATAATCTGGTGATAGATGCCAAGGTCATGAATACGGAATTGAACCATAAAAAACCGTATCTGGAGCCTACTTTGGAGGCTCTTGGACAATGCTTTGATTTGGATATGTCTGCAATCAGGGAGTATGTGACCACAAATACTTCTTCCTCTTGGTATGTGCCTTTAAGACAGCTTACCTACGACCAAATCAGCGGATTCAAGGAATTACAGGAGGATGAGAAAAACGGCAATAATATTAAAGGCGTCTGGTTCGAGGAAGAATATAAGAGGGTGTACCCCTATGGCTCTCTGGCAGCCGACGTCATCGGGTTCACCTCCAAAGACAATATCGGCAATTACGGGCTGGAGGAATATTATAATGCTACACTGAGCGGCGTAAACGGCAGGGAATACGGCTATTTGAACGACGATCTGAATTTGCAGCGCACGATTCAGCCGGCCTTGGACGGGAATACCGTCCATTCCACCATTGACACCAATGTGCAGATGATTGTGGAGAAATATCTGAAAAAATTTAACGACGAACATATGGGGGAATTTGCGGAAGGCGCTAACGGTGCGCAGAACATCGGCTGCATCATGATGTGGGTGAACACGGGGGAAATCCTTTCCATGGCAAGCTATCCCACCTATGATTTAAATGACGTGAGAAATCCCGGCGCGCTGATCGGCTCCATGGAAGTGGAGCAGATTACAAATGCAAACGGTTACTTTGAGATACATAAGACAGGAAATTACATTAATGAGGCAAGGCTGGCGGAGATGGACGAGGATCAGATATATCTGAACCTGAATAATCTGTGGAAAAATTATTGTATCACCGGCACTTATGAGCCGGGATCCACGGCAAAGCCCTTTACCGTGGCGGCTGCTCTTGAGACGGCGGCGGTTTCTCCCAATGCCACCTTTGAATGCTCCGGGTTCATGGAGATAGGCGGATACAGAATCAGATGCCATAATAAGTATGGCGGGACGCTGACATTGGAACAGGCGGTGGCAAAATCCTGCAATGTGACCATGATGAAGATTGCGCAGGTGCTGGGAAAGGACGTATTCGCGGAATATCAGCGGATCTTTAACTTCGGATTAAAAACGAATATTGACCTTGCCGGAGAAGCCCGTACAGCCAGCCTGATTTATACGGCGGATGAGATAGGCCCCACCGACCTTGCCACTAATTCTTTCGGGCAGAATTTTAATGTTACCATGGTTCAAATGATTACCGGATTTTGCGCTCTGGTTAACGGGGGATATTATTACGAACCCCATATGGTAGATAAGATCACGAATTCCAACGGCGCTACCGTGGCCAACATTGAACCAAGGGTGTTGAAACAGGTGATATCCGAATCCACTTCCGAATGGATCCGGCAGTACTGCGAGGCGGTAGTGCGGGAGGGCACAGGCCATACGGCTCGTCCTGCCGGTTACATGATCGGAGGAAAAACGGGAACGGCGGAAACCATTGACGAGAATACCCACAAGCGTTCCGAGACGGAGCACGTTGTTTCCTTTATCGGTTTTGCTCCTGCGGATGATCCTCAGATTGCCATTTATGTGGTGGTGGACAGACCCAATGTAGACCATCAGGGCGACGTGAAGTATGCCACAAGAATCGTGCGTGACATCCTTACGGAAGCGCTGCCCTATCTGAATATTTTTATGACGGAGGAATTAAGCGAGGAGGAGATTGAGGAACTGGCTGCTTTGCAGCTGGATATTACAAATCAGTATACCCAGAGGCCGGAGGATGATGCGCTGGAAGGAGAAGAGCCGGAGGAGAATGAAGATAACAATTCATATGTGAACCCCGACGGCACCATACCCGTATGGATGAGCTTCCCCATTGACCCCGTAACGGGCTACCGTGTGGATCCGGCTACCGGTGACAAATACGATGCTAAGGCAGGATTTCTGGTGGAAGGAAGCAGTACTTCCGTTATGGATCCCAACATGCCGGTGAATGACAATCTTATTTATCCGCCCCAAGAAGAATAACCATATATGAGCTTTGGAATTATGCGCGGCGGATGTCATAACTTCATAGGAAACGGAATAAAGTATAGTAATCCCTTTTTATGAGGTTTTGTATGTTAGCCTATAATAATAAGATATTTCACAGAAAGAAGGTGCTTGTAATCTTTCTGGGATGCAGCGTACTGCTGCTCCTTTTGTTCGGCAGGCTGATATACCTTATGATCTGGCGTGCGGACCACTATTCGCAGCTGGCGACGGATCTCCATGAAAGAGAGCGGAGCATCAAAGCTGCGAGAGGGCGGATACTGGACTGTAACGGTAAGGTGCTGGCGGACAATAAGACGGTATGCACCATCTCCGTCATACATAATCAAATCGAAGATCCCGAGGAGGTGATCCGGATTCTCTGCGAAGAACTGGATCTCTCCGAGGAATATGTCAGACAAAGGGTGGAGAAATACTCCTCCATGGAGCGTATCAAGAGTAATGTGGATAAGGCAATCGGTGACATCATCAGAGAATATGACCTTGCCGGAGTTAAGGTGGATGAGGATTACAAGAGATATTATCCCTATAATGAGCTGGCCAGCAAGGTTCTCGGCTTCACCGGAGGAGACAATCAGGGAATTATCGGGCTGGAGGTGATCTATGAGGAATATCTGGAAGGGGAGCCGGGGAAAATACTTACGATGACGGATGCCAAGGGCATAGAAGTGGAAGAAGCCGGGGAAAGGCGCATAGAGCCGGTTAACGGCAATGACTTGTGCATCAGCATGGATATGAACATACAGACCTATGCTACCCAGCTGGCCCTTCAGGCATGTGCCGCAAAACAGGCGGACAGCGTTTCCATCATTGTGATGAATCCTCAGAACGGCGAGATCCTTGCCATGGTAAATGTGCCGGAATTTAATCTGAACGATCCCTATGCGCTGCCGGAAGGAACTCCGGAGAACGTCAGCGCGGAGGAAAAGCAGAATCTGTTAAACGGAATCTGGAGAAACGGATGTATCAATGACACCTACGAGCCCGGTTCCACTTTTAAAGTCATTACGGCGGCGGCGGGGCTGGAGGCCGGAGTCGTGACACCGGAGAGCACCTTCAACTGTCCGGGCTTCATTGTGGTGGATGACAGAAAAATCCGCTGCCATAAAGTGGCGGGACACGGCACACAGGATTTTACCCATAGTATGATGAATTCCTGCAATCCGGCGCTGATCACCCTTGGATTAAGGCTGGGGCTGGATTCCTATTATGATTATTTTGAAAAATTCGGACTGAAGACAAGAACGGGCATCGACCTTCCCGGCGAGGCGGGCACCATTATGCATCAAAAGGAAAATATGGGAAATGTGGAGCTCGCCACGGTGGCTTTCGGGCAGTCTTTCCAGATTACGCCCATACAGCTGATTACCACGGTGTCTTCCATTATAAACGGCGGCCGCCGCATTACGCCCCATTTCGGGGTAAAAGCGCTGGACGAGGCGGGAAATGTGGTGGAAACCTTTGAGTATCCGGTAACGCCCGGTATTGTGTCGGAGGAGACCAGCGAAACCATGCGTGAGATACTGGAGATGGTAGTAGCGGAAGGCTCCGGTAAAAACGGACGTGTGGAAGGCTTCCGCATCGGAGGAAAGACTGCTACCAGTCAGACACTGCCCAGAGGCAGCGGACGTTACATTGCTTCTTTTGTCGCTTTTGCACCGGCGGATGACCCTCAGGTCATTGCTCTTGCCATCGTCAATAATCCTCAGGGAACGTATTACGGGGGACAGGTGGCAGCGCCGATCCTGCGGCAGCTTTATGAAAATATTCTTCCGTATTTGGGGATAATGGAGTATAATCAATGAGGAATATCAGTGTTTCGGCAGTCGTGATTTCATTTGCCGTCAGTGCGGTGCTTGGTCCTGTTGTGATTCCCTTCTTAAGAAATCTTAAATGCGGGCAGACGGTGAGAGAGGACGGTCCCTCCACTCATCTGGGAAAGACGGGTACGCCCACCATGGGCGGAATCCTGATTTTGTTCAGTGTGGTTGCTACCACGCTGCTGTTCATGGAAGAGTATCCCGGGACGGCGCCTATTTTGTTTCTGACGGCGGGTTTTGGATTGATTGGGTTTCTGGATGATTACATAAAGGTAGTTTGTATGCGGTCCATGGGGCTTCGGGCGTGGCAGAAGCTGCTGGGGCAGCTTATCGTCACCGGCGGATTTGTCTATTATCTGCGGCAGTATACGGGTGTGAGCCTTGCCATGAAGATTCCTTTTCTGCCCGGACAATATCTGGACTTCGGAATGTGGAACCTGCCCCTTTTGTTTTTTATTGTGCTGGGGACGGCAAACGGCACTAATTTTACCGACGGTCTGGACGGTCTGGCGGGAAGCGTGACCGTGATGGTGGCGGTCTTTTTTACCGTGGTTGCGGTGGGCAGCAGAAGCGGTATTGAGCCGGTAACCTGCGCCGTGGCAGGAGCGCTGCTGGGGTTTCTGCTGTTCAATTCGCACCCGGCCGCCGTGTTTATGGGAGACACGGGCTCTCTGGCGCTGGGAGGCTTTGTGGCCGCCTGTGCCTATGTGCTGCAGATGCCGCTGTATATAGCGATTGTGGGAATCATATATCTGGTGGAAGTTCTGTCGGTGATTCTTCAGGTGGTATATTTTAAGCTCAGCGGCGGAAAACGGATCTTCCGCATGGCGCCTCTGCACCATCATTTTGAACTGTGCGGCTGGTCGGAAACCAAGATTACGGCACTGTTTACCATTATCACGGCAGTCATGTGTGTAATCGGACTGCTGGGGTTATAATTTTATATTGGAGTGGAGGGACGGAACTGGAATAAACAAAACAGTCCCGAAACGGAAGCGCTCGGAAGGGGTGTGGAGTGGAGGGACGGAACTGGAATAAACAAAACAGTCCCGAAACGGAAACACCCGGAAGGGATTTCAGACGCGTCAGCGGGTGAATATACCTTCCGTGAGAAGGGGTGTGGAGTGGAGGGACGGAACTGGAATAGGTACAACATTATGTTAAAAGGGAAAAATTGTTTAGTGGTTGGCTCCGGCATCAGCGGAGTGGGATCGGTGGAACTTTTGGAGCACATAGGAGCCCAAGTGACGCTTTATGACAGCAACGGGGAATTGACGGAAGAGATTATGAGAGGAAAACTGCCCAAGGACAGCAAGGCATTCTGCATCGCCGGTGAGCTTCCTGAGGAGACGGTAAAGGCGGCGGAGATCGTGGTCCTGAGTCCGGGCGTGCCCACGGATATTCCTTTGGTGAACCGGCTCAGGGACAGCGGGGCGGCAATTATCGGTGAAATTGAGCTGGGATATCAGGAGGAAAAGGGAAGAGTGGCGGCCATCACCGGAACCAACGGTAAGACCACCACCACAACTCTTGTGGGCGAGATTATGAAAGCTCACGTGGGAGAGGAAAGGGCATTTGTGGTGGGCAATATCGGAAAGCCTTATACCTCGGAATGTCTGAAGACGGCGCCGGATACAGTCACCGTGGGGGAAATCAGTTCCTTTCAGTTAGAGACTGTCCGGGATTTTCACCCCGCAGTTTCTTCTATATTAAACATAACGCCGGATCATTTGAACCGTCATCATACCATGGAGGCATATGTGGCGGCAAAAGAAAACATCACACGGAATCAGACCAAGGAAGATCTCTGTGTTCTGAATTACGAAAACGAATATACAAGAGCGTTCGGGGAGAGATGTCCTGCCGAAACCGTCTTTTTCTCTTCGGCGAGGGAATTGGAGGAAGGGTATTATCTGAGCGGGGATAAGATTGTAAAAAGCCGTTCCGGTGAGAAGACGGAGCTTTTGGATATCCGTAAGGATATGAATTTGGTAGGGATCTGTAATGTGGAGAATGTGATGGCGGCCATTGCCATCGGGGAGGGCATGGGAGTGCCCATGGATACCATTCTTTCTGTCATTAAGGGCTTTCATGCTGTGGAACACCGGATAGAGTTTGTGGCTTCAAAAGGCGGTGTGGATTACTATAACGACTCGAAAGGAACCAATCCCGATGCGGCCATTCAAGGCATTAAAGCAATGTCGAAGCCCACGATTCTCATCGGAGGCGGATACGATAAGCAGAGCGAATATGACGAATGGATCGAAAGCTTTGACGGAAAGGTAAAGTATCTGGTTTTAATCGGCCAGACCAGAGAGAAGATAGCAGAGTGCGCAAGGAAACATGGCTTTGACGCAATTCGCTTTGCGGATACTTATGAGGAATGCTTAAGGCTTTGCACGGAGCTGGCGGAGAGCGGAGATGCGGTACTGTTATCCCCGGCCTGTGCCAGCTGGGGAATGTTCCCCAACTATGAGGTGAGGGGACAGCTGTTCAAAGAATATGTGCTGGGGCTGCAATAGGTAAACGCAGCGTTACTGGTCACGAAGTGAACAGTAACAACGCAGCAGCGATTTCATCAGTGCTTTCATAGAAGAAATACTGAAAAGAGATAAGATGGTGACATATCCGAAACAGAATGCCGTCGTCTGACAGAGAGATGTTGTAGTTTGCCGGTAGGAATGAACTTATAGACAGAAGGAGTAGCTATGGCGACAGAGAGAGCCGCAAGGCGGAAGAGAAAGGAACAATCTGAATATTTTTTTGACTACAGCCTGCTGTTCATCGTACTTTTTCTGTTAGGCTTTGGGCTTGTCATGATTTATTCGGCCAGCTCCTATGAGGCGTTTCAAGACTTTGAAGATGCCGCTTACTATCTGAAAAAGCAGCTGGTGGCCGTGATTATCGGTCTGGTGCTGATGATTGTGGTGGCGAACATTCCTTATCATTTCTGGGAACGGTTTGCAACTTTGGGATATATCATTTCCATGGCATTGGTGCCTTTGGTTCTGACACCCTTGGGGATAAAGTCCAGAGGCGCAAGGCGCTGGATCAAGATTCCCGGAATCGGCCTGAACCTGCAGCCTGCCGAGGTGGCGAAGCTCTGTATGGTGCTGTTTTTGGCGGTAATGGTCTGTAAGATGGGAAAGAGCGTCCGAAGCATGAAGGGATTTTTAATCATGCTGGCGATGCCCCTTCCGGTGGTGGCGGAAATTTACCTCATCACCAACAACCTGAGTTCTGCCATTATTATTATGGGAATTTCCGTGCTGATGGTGTTTGTGGCAAGTCCGGATTACAAGAAATTCGTGATTATGGGGCTGTCTGCCGTAGCGTTGGTAGCGATACTGGTTATGGTAATCGTTTCCACCTCGGCTGAGGGCGGAGGCTTCCGAAGCGAACGTATTCTGGCATGGCTTGACCCGGAAGGGCATTCTCAGGGAAAAGGCTTCCAGACGCTTCAGGCGCTGTATGCCATCGGAAGCGGCGGCATCTGGGGAAAAGGGCTGGGGCAGAGTATGCAGAAGCTGAGTTTTGTGCCCGAGGCGCAGAACGATATGATCTTTTCCATTATCTGTGAGGAATTGGGATTGTTCGGAGCCATTGCCATTATATTGATGTTTATCATGCTTCTGTGGAGAATGATGGTTATTGCAAACAACGCACCGGATTTATTCGGAGCCATGCTGGTGGTGGGCGTTATGGGGCACATTGCCATTCAGGCGATTTTAAATATTGCCGTGGTGACAAACACCATTCCCAATACGGGTATTTCCCTCCCTTTTATCAGTTACGGCGGTTCTTCCGTTATGTTCCTTCTGATAGAAATCGGGCTTGTGCTGAGTGTAGCCAGAAGGATACAGCTGAAAGAACTCTAAATAAAGGTAAGAAAACTGTGCCCCAGCCAACACAGTATGAGAGGAAGGAATCGGAGGAATTGTGGTACAAGGTACATATGCATGAAATTTTACATAGGATAGAATAGGTCTTTAATTTGAAACCGGATGGTGTTGTATGGACTCTATTCATATTCAGGGCGGTATTGCTCTTCAGGGCAAAGTGTGTATTCAGGGCTCGAAGAATGCGGCGCTGCCTATCTTGGCGGCAACGCTGCTTACAGTGGAACAATCCTATATCAAAAATTGTCCAAGGATTGCCGATGTCTATGCGATGGTAAGTCTGTTGAGGAGACTGGGATGTCTTGTGACATGGCGGGAGGACGGCCTGTCGGTGGACAGCTCACAGGTCGGCAGAGAGGCCATGGGAGGAGAGGCGGTAAAAGGAATGCGATCCTCCTTATGCCTTCTGGGCGCTTTGCTGGGCAGGTGCGGTGAGGCGGTCTTGGAGCATCCCGGCGGCTGTGTCATCGGAGAACGGCCGATTAATCTACATTTATGGGCATTGGAGCAGATGGGAGTCACTTTTTCGGAAGAGGAAGGGATGATACAGGCGCGAACCGCAGGTTTACACGGCACCCGGATTGTTCTTCCCATGCCCAGCGTGGGGGCTACCGAGAATATTATTCTGGCAGGCGTTATGGCGGAGGACGATACCAGCATAGAGGGCGCGGCGAAAGAACCGGAAATAGCGGCTCTCTGCCGGTATCTGCAGAGCTGCGGGGCGGAGATCGACGGCATAGGGACGGATCGTTTGGTAATTCACGGCGGAAATAAGCTGTATGGAACGGAATTTGCCGTGCCCTCGGACCGCATCGTGGCAGGCACTTATCTTATGGCTTGTATCGGTACGGGAGGCTGTGTCCTGCTGGAGGGAGCTCCTGCGGATGAGATGGCGGCGGTTCTGGAAGCGGCATCCTGGATGGGGGCATCCTGCTGGACGACGGAGGAGGGCATCTGCATTCAATCTTCCGGCTGCCCGAAGGCGGTGGAGCGGCTGACAACACTGCCTTATCCGGGATTTCCCACGGATCTGCAGTCTGCGGCGCTGACTGTGTTAACCGCAGCGGAGGGGCGGAGCATTGTGGAAGAAAGTATTTTCGAGAACCGCTTCCGGGTGGCGCAAGAGCTGAACCGGATGGGAGCCTGTGTGGAGCAGCTGGACGCTCATACGGTGGTGGTACAAGGCGCCAAACAGCTTCGGGGAGCCGAAGTGGAAGCCAGAGAGCTTCGGGGAGGCGCCGCACTGGTGATAGCAGGGCTGATGGCACGGGGGGAGACAAGAGTCACCGGCTGTCCGTATATTTACCGCGGATACGAGAATATCTGCCGGGATTTCAGAGAGTTAGGAGCACGGATTGTAAGTGTATAAAAGCAGGAGAAAAATCAGTATCATCATAGTGGTGTGCACCGTATTTCTGGTCGCGCTGCTGGGAGGATTGTTTTACATCAAAGAGTACTATACCATCCAAACGGTTTATGTGGAAGGTAATGTCCATTATACCGAGGAGGAAATCAAAGCCATCGTTATGGAAGGACCTTTGGGGGACAATTCCCTGTATTTGTCCATGAAATACAAAAACCGCGGTATTGAGGGTGTGCCCTTTGTGGACGTGATGGACGTGTCCATTCTGGCTCCCGATACCATCAAGATCACCGTCTATGAAAAGGCGGTGATTGGGTACATAAAATATCTGGATACCTATATGTATTTTGACAAGGACGGGTATGTGGTGGAGAGTTCCAGCATTAAGACCGTGGGAATCCCGCAGATTACGGGACTTGCCTTTGACTATCTGGTGGTGGGGGAAGCTCTGCCGGTGGACAATCCGGAGGTGTTCGGAAACATTCTGAATGTGACAAAGCTTTTGAATAAGTACAAGCTGTTATCCGATAAGATTTATTTTCATGTATCGGGGGAAATCACGGTGTATTTCGGGAACGTGAAGGTGGCGCTGGGCAATGAGCCTGCTTATCTGGAGGACAAGCTGATGCTGCTTCCGGAGTTTCTGCCGAATCTGGAAGGGAAAAGCGGAACGCTGCAGATGGCAAAATATGACGAAGGGACGGGAAAATATACTTTTAAGCCGGATTAGTGTGAGAAGAGTTTCTAACTGCTGGCAGCAGAGGCTGTTTCGCAGAGAAACTCTAAGTCTCACACCGAGAAATGCCTGAAATACGGCATTTCTCATCCGGATTTGAGTTGCAGAGAAGCTGCGACATGGAGGTTAGTGTGAAAAAAGTTCTAGCCGGCTGTCCGTTTGCTGCCGTTGCCGTGAACGGAATGGACGGTAACGGACTTTGGGCATACGGTCATAACAAAATACAAAAAACTGTTGCTAATTTATGAAAAAAATTATATGATAGTCTATATGGAGTTAAGAAGGTTAAAAGGAGGACATACCTTTGCTTGAGATTAAGACAAACGATGCTGAATCTGCAGCCAAGATCATTGTAGTCGGTGTGGGCGGTGCAGGTAATAATGCTGTAAATAGAATGATTGACGAAAAAATTGACGGTGTGGATTTTATCGGAGTAAATACGGACAAGCAGGCGCTGCAGCTTTGCAAAGCGCCCAAGCTTTTACAGATCGGTGAGAAGCTGACCAAGGGACTGGGCGCAGGCGCCAAGCCCGAGATCGGGGAAAAGGCTGCGGAAGAGAGCAGCGAGGATATCAGAGATTCCATTCAGGGGGCGGATATGGTATTTGTCACCTGCGGTATGGGCGGCGGTACGGGTACGGGTGCGGCGCCTGTAGTGGCAAGGATTGCAAAGGAGCTGGGAATCCTTACCGTCGGCGTTGTGACCAAGCCGTTCCGCTTTGAGGCCAAGGCCAGAATGATCAATGCTCTGAGCGGTATTGAGCGTATTAAGGAAAATGTAGACACTTTGATCGTAATTCCCAATGACAAGCTTTTGGAGATAGTTGACAGAAGGACTACCATGCCCGAGGCTCTTAAGAAAGCGGATGAAGTACTGCAGCAGGCCGTTCAAGGGATCACGGATCTGATTAATGTGCCCGCAGTTATCAATTTGGACTTTGCGGACGTACAGACCGTTATGAAGGATAAGGGCATTGCACATATCGGTATCGGTGAGGGCAAGGGTGATGAGAAGGCGCTGGATGCAGTGAAGATGGCAGTGGAGTCCCCTCTGCTGGAGACCACTATCACCGGGGCTTCCCATGTGATTATCAATGTATCGGGAGATATCACTTTGGCGGATGCCAGCGATGCGGCAGGCTATGTGCAGGATATGGCAGGAGACGAGGTAAATATTATCTTCGGCGCCATGTATGATGAGTCTAAGTCCGACAGCTGTACCATTACCGTAATTGCCACAGGGCTGGAGGATGTGTCGGGGAATGTGCCCGTACAGTCCAGACTGGGCGCAGGACAGGCATACAGACAGCCTGTGGGACATACCGCCATCAGAGGCAATATTATGCAGCCCGTTACGCCTCAGGCGCCGCCTGTACAGCCGGATCCCAAGTTGACACAGATTCAGAAGCCTGTGGACATTCGGAGCAATGTGGTGGAGAAGAGCCTTAAGATTCCCGATTTCCTGCAGCGCAAGTAAATATTTATTAGGTACATTTCTATTTGACAATTCGTGACAGTGCGGAAAGTCTCTCGCGAAGTCGGTCATCGCAGTGTGTTCATTGACGCACTGATATATGATTTTGTGAGAATATTCATATCGGACAGGCAGAAAGCCGCCCGGAGAAGAGAGAACGGCTCCCTTCTCCGGGCGGTTTTGCTTGTCCTTTTCTTTGTCGAAAAATAACGTTCATTCCAGTATTCCTTTTGACAAATTCCATAGAGCATACCCCTTATAATCATTATGAAAAGGATGATGCCAATGCGTTATGAACTGTATGCAGACAGTTTGCTGCTGCTTAATTTTGTCATGAATCTATATCTGTTGATTCTGGTAGACAGAAGTACCCTTCGCACTGCCACGGGAAGGAGACTTCTTTTGGGGGCGGCATTTGGAGCTGTCTGCTATTTCCTGCCTTTTATATGGGCGGCGCCGCCCGTTTTGAAGCTGTCCGTGGGTTTTCTTGCGGGAACGGCCGGTATGCTGCTTCTGGCGTTTCCGGTGAAGGGGTTCAGAATGTTTCTGAAGCTGTTAAAATATTTGATGCTGTATTCGGTGGGCATGGGCGGTGGAATGCTGCTTCTGCTCAGGGTGCTGGGACGGCTGGGCATTTCCGCTTCGGGTATTCTTATCCTGATGGGAACGGGAGGAATCTTGTTTCTGTTTCTGAGGCATTTTTCCACGGAACGCAGCCGGAAACATTACATATGCCGCGCTACTTTAGTATGCGGGGGCGGCAGCATGACGGTAAATGCACTCATTGATTCCGGCAACAGCCTGACGGAACCCATCAGCGGAAAACCGGTTTCCGTGGTGGATGAAAAGGTATTAAGAGGAATCCGGAAGGATGAGACATCCGGATACCGTGTCATACCATACCACAGTATCGGCAGAAAGCACGGTATTCTTCAAGGATATCTGCTGCCGGAGTTACAGCTGGAAATTGACGGCATGGTGAAATGCTTTCATAACGTATATGTTGCGGCGGGCACGGAAGAGATTTCAGACGGCGCAGCGGCGGATTCCGTAAAAATGATAATAAATCCCCTCCTTCTCGCAGAAGAGGAGAAGAGGAGGCCGGAGAAACGGCAGAATGAGAGGAATTATGATACTGAAGGTGGCAATACCGGGCAAAATGCATTTCAAAATGATTCACAGGGATAACCTGTTTCTGGGAAGGACGGGAGAGATCCATTATATAGGCGGAGCGGAGGTGCTTCCGCCGCCGCTGGAGCTGGAAAAGGAAAATCAGGTTATTTCGGATTTGGGGACGGAATATGAGGAGGAGGCGAAAGCAATCCTGATCGAACATAATCTCCGGCTGGTCGTATACATAGCAAAAAAGTTCGACAATACGGGTGTGGGGGTGGAAGATCTGATATCCATCGGCACCATAGGGCTGATTAAATCCATCAATACCTTTAAGCCGGATAAAAACATTAAGCTGGCGACCTATGCTTCCAGATGTATAGAAAACGAAATATTAATGTATCTTCGGAGGAATAATAAGACCAAGCTGGAGGTATCCATCGACGAACCGCTGAATGTAGACTGGGACGGAAACGAGCTGCTCCTGTCGGATATACTGGGAACGGACGAGGATGTTATATACCGCGATCTGGAAAGTGAGGTGGAGCGGAAGCTTTTGATGCGCGCCATTAATAAATTATCGGATCGTGAGAAAACCATTATAAAGCTTCGTTTTGGTCTGGGCACTCCGGACGGACAGGAGATGACCCAGAAAGAGGTTGCTTCCCTCCTCGGCATATCCCAATCCTACATTTCCAGATTAGAGAAAAAAATTATGCGTCAGCTAAAAAAAGAGATCAGCAATGATATTTAGTCTTTGCAACCGGTGTAAGATAGTATATACTGGTAATAATGAGATTGACGGAAGCGGTAATTTGTACAAGGAATGAAAGTTTAGAATTTTGCTTTGGAGTTTGCAAAAATGATTCAACGTGATGATATACTATCTATGGAATACCTGAAAAAGACGGAATATACCGGCTGCCATAAGGGGATGCGGTATCGTTTGGAGGGTGTTCAGGGAGAAGACGGTGAGAAGCAGTTGAAATGTACTGTCTGGCCGGAACCTTTTAATTATTTTAAGACACCCGAGGAGCGGAAAGAAAGCAAAAATTTCCTGTTCGGGGAAGACGGCGTCATAGATGCGGTTGCATGGATGAACGACAAGCTGTTTCAGGAGAAGGAAAAGTGGGATCACGCTTCGGAAAACTGGAACAGCTATGAATAAGGATTCCGAAGAATGTAAGTAAAAATGTCCGTTTTCCGGGGACTTCTTTTTCCGGAAGACCGGGAGGATTTAATGCTCCGTCCGGAAAAAGTGTGTCCTGTTGTGCGAAAGACCCGGCATCGAATTCGTGGCGCCGGCTGTGCGGTTTATTTTGATTTTACTGTGGAGATAAGAAATATGTTTCATTATATATGTAAAGACCTGATGAATTCTCTAAGGTTTCTGCCTTTTGGGATTTTTGCCGGTCTGGTTTGTCTGCTGTTGTTTTCCATGTGGAATGCAAGGCGGAAACGCGGGCAGAAGAAGGAAATCCCGGTAGTGGTGTGGACTCTTTTCTTCACCTATCTGGCACTGATACTGATGATTACATTATGGTCCAGAGAAAGCGGATCCCAAAAGGGGCTGGATTTAGAGTTGTTTTCCACTTGGGGGATTAATAAGCGGAACAATGCCTATGTGATAGAAAACGTTCTGCTTTTTATTCCCTATGGCGTTCTGTGCCCGCTGGCGTTTCGTGCTATGGGAAAATTCATAGGCTGTCTGGCCGTGGGAGCGATGACAAGCCTCAGTGTAGAACTGCTTCAGCTTATCACAGGCAGAGGCTTTTTTCAGATTGACGATATTCTTACAAATATATGCGGTACTGTCATAGGCTTTCTGGTTTTCTTCTTTTTCCGGCGGATATCCGGAAAGCTGAAAAAGAGACAGGATTCCGGAAAATAAAGTTTAGTCAGTCCTTTTGAGAGTCCAGCAGGCCTTCCGCGTAGGAGACCAGCCGGGCTTTATTTTTTGTGCCAAGGCGGCGGTAACAGCGCATCAGATAATCCCGCTGTTCGTCATTGGCATAATATTCGGAATTGTGGGATTGTTCCGTAGGAGAGAGTCCCATAATATAATCCATACTTGTGTGAAAAATCTCACTCATTTTGATCAAAGCAGCCAGACTGGGCAGATGCTTTCCGTGTTCATAAGCACTGATCGTCTCCTGAGTGACACCTAATTCTATGCTGAGCTGCAGCTGGGTAATTCTTTTTTCCTTGCGTAATTCTCTAATTCTATTTGGCAAATTATACTCCTTTTATTTCGATTCCGCGAAGTATGACATACCTCTCGTGAAAAGCAATTTACAAATACTTCGGACCGTTTAAGCTTTATACAAAATAGGCTTAAAAGGTTGTCCTTTATTATAAAGGATAGTATTGTAAAGAATACAGCTTATATCTATGTTTATGCACTGAATATAAGATAGAGACGTAAATAGTATTTTTTGTGGAAGGGTATAGTTTATAATTGTGGCATAGAGGCTTCCTGCTGCCTGTTTTTTCCTGTTTTCTGTACGGCGCAAAAAATATTATGTGCCGTTTTGCATTGTTTTGCGCTGTTTTGCGGCTCATCTGCAAAGAATAAATATTTAAGCTCAGAATTTGTAAAAGAATTCGTTCCGCAGTCTGTTGTCTGAGAGTGCATTGAATAAGACTGTATAAGATAGTTCTTTTAATTGTCCGGATCTGTTTTGCAAAATGGCGTATATAAAGGATTTGCGGGAAGAAAAGGAGAGAACGGCAATAAATGGTATGAACTTATGTCGTATTAAAAATATGGTTGAAAATTGTGAAAATATAATATATAATTATGAAAATACAGGGCAGAACTGTATATAGGAGGATTATATGCTGGTCAGAATAGCGATTGCAGATAAAAATGAAGAGTATTTGGAACGGTTAGTGAGTGTACTGGAAGAATATAAGGACTTGAATCTGTCCGTGTATACGGACAGGAGCAGCCTTGAGACGGCGTTGACGTCCAGAACTTTTGACATTCTTCTGTTTGAGCCGGAATTATATGACGGACAGACTGCTTTAAAAAAGGATACATTGGCTGTGATGCTTTGGGATGAGGATAAAGGGATACCGGCAACCTGCCGTGATTTCCGCAAAATCAACAAGTATCAGCGTATCAGCAGTATTTATAAACAGGTTTTGGAATTGTATTCCGAGATCTGTCAGGATGTGGGGGAGCTTATTGGAAGACGGCCGGTGGTGTCAGTGGCATTTTATTCTCCGGTGGGAGGATGCGGAAAAACCACACTGGCATTGACGGCGGCCTCCAAGCTTGCCATGCGCGGGTTTAAGACTTTTTACATAAATTTTGAAGATATTGCTTCAGAGGACTGTTATCTGCCCCAGACTGCGGAGAAGGGCATCAGTGAACTGGCGGGATTCCTTGGCTCCGGTATTAATTTTCCTATGAAGCTGCAAAGCCTGCTGCAGACGAAGATGGACAATTTGTTTTATTTGAAGCATTTTGACAGCCCCAACGATATCTACGAAATGACAGAGCAGGAGATAGGAGAGCTGCTTACGGAAATCAGCCGGTCAGGGCTGTTTGAGTATATCGTGGTGGATATGGGAGTGTCACTGGATGCCAAAACGATGAGTATTTTTGAGCAGATGCAGAAAATCGTTCTGGTAGAAAAGCCGGATAGCATTGCGGTGCAGAAAATAAAATGTTTCATGGCGCAGACCCATGTCCTGAACGCCTATGGGCAGAAAATGGTGCGGGTGCTGAACTTCGATAACGGGCGGGGGGCGGACATCAACAGCCGGATTCCCATGGCAGGCAAGGTGGGAGCCGTACAGAATCCCGATTCGGCACAATTGATAACTATGTTTTCGGGAAATGCCGGCGTCAGCTTCGTGGATGCGTTATTATCTTGATTTAAGTCGCAGCAAAGCTGCGGTATGGAGGTTAGTGTGAGAGATTATTTTACGGAAGAAACGGTGAAAATCCGGGAGATGATCAGCCGGGATCCTTCCTATTCGGAGCTGTCGGATGAACAGCTGAAGGAGAGGGCGGAGAAAATGATGGAGCTGCGCATACGGCAGGCGGAAGAGTCGGAGCCTGATGTGGCGGCATATTATTCTTCTTTATCCTTCCGCACCCGGAGAAGCCTGTCGGACAACGTATTCGAGTCCATCAGAGGGCTGGGGATTTTGGGAAAGATTATTGCGGATAAAAGCATTACAGAGGTCATGATTAACGGATATGACACCATATTTGTGGAACGTGCCGGGAAATTGGAGCAGATTCCGGAGAAATTTGAGAGTCAGGAGAGGCTGCGGAATATCATTACGAAATTTGTACAGGATATGGGACGTTCGGTAAGTGAGAGCAATCCCATTGTGGATACCCGTCTGGCGGACGGATCCCGTGTAAATGTAGTGCTGGATCCCATAGCCTTAAACGGTCCCATTGTTACGATCAGAAGGTTCCCCGAGGAGGGAATGACCATTCAGAAATTAATCGGTTACGGCTCGATCACTCCGGAGGCGGCAGTTTTTCTGCAAAAGCTGGTGAAAGCAAAATACAATATTTTTATCAGCGGCGGAACAGGTTCGGGCAAAACGACTTTTTTAAATGCCTTATCCAATTACATACCCCAGACCGAACGTGTCATTACGATAGAGGACTCCGCGGAGCTGCAGATCCGTCATATCCCGAACTTGGTGCGGCTGGAGACGCGTAACGCCAACTCCTCCGGCACGGGCGGCATTTCCATGAGGGATTTGATTAAATCCTCTCTGCGTATGAGACCGGAGCGCATTGTGGTGGGCGAGGTCAGAGGCGAGGAGGCGCTGGATATGCTTCAGGCGATGAACACCGGACATGACGGCTCCATCTCCACAGGACATGCCAATTCGGCGGAGGATATGATAAGCCGTCTGGAAACCATGGTGCTCAGCGGCGCCGGAGGTCTGCCGCTGGAGGCTATCCGGCAGCAGATTGCATCTGCAGTGGACATTATCATCCATTTGTCCAGACTGCGGGACAGCTCCCGTAAGACCATGTCCGTCTCCGAAGTGGTGGGGCTCAAGGACGGAAAAGTGATTATGAATCCGCTGTTCGAATTTCAGGAGGATGAGAAAACCACGGTGCGTAAGGTATCGGGTTCGCTGAAAAGGACGGAAAACGAGATGGTTCATCCGGATAAATTTATTGCCAGCGGAATTTATGATTATCTATAAATGTGTGAACGGAATGAAGATTTTCTAAGGTTGGAAAGAGGGTGTGTAAACACTCCCTCTTTGTACCTGCATTGTACCCAACCTAAGAAAATCTAAGTCATTCCCAAGGAATGGATTTGCCATTCCTTTAAGAACGCAAGAACAGCGTTCTTCCGGCCTTGCACCAGTTCATAAATTGTTTGTGCCGCCGATGGCGGCATGTTTGGAAGTGTGAAAGGAATGAAGTTTCTCTAAGGTTGTAAAGAGGGTGTGTAAACACCCCTCTTTGTACACAACCTAAGAGAAACTAAGTCATTCCTCGAAGAATCGCTGACGCGATTCTTCCCAGACTTGCACCGATTCATTGATTGTTTGTGCCGCCGATGGCGGCATGACGGGAAGGTTGAATAAAAATGCGTATTCAACTATTGATTTTGTGCGCGCCGCAGCGCGCAGATGGGAATAAAAATGAATCCCAATATGCCTGTTTATTACAGATGTAACATGAAAAAGGGAGAACATATTCTGGCTTATTTGGTCAGCAGCCTGATTATTGCCGTGATCGCGTATCTCTTTTACCATCTTGTTCCCATCTCCGTTTTGGTAGGGCTGGGGGCGGGTTTTTATCTGGAGAAGATCTATGCGGATTCCACCGTGAAAAAGAGAATGGCGGCACTGCGCCTGCAGTTCAGGGATTTTCTGGAATCTATGAGCGTGGCGGCCAGAGCCGGTAATGTGGAAGTTATGGCGTTAAAGTCGGCGCTGAAGGATTTGAAAATTTCGTATAGCGCGAAGGCGGATATTGTGAAAGAGGTGGAAAATATTCTCTTACAGTATGAGAAGGGCGGTATAGAGCTGAAATACTTGTTTGAAGATTTTGCCAACCGGAGCAATCTGGAGGATATCCGCAGCTTTGCCACTATCTATGCCGTTATAGAGGGGAAAAATGACCGTTTTGGGGAGATTGTCACTCAGACCTCGGAGATCATCGGGGATAAAATAGAAATAGAGCAGGAAATCCACACGGTCATTGCATCCGCAAAATCGGAGACGAATATGATGCTGCTCATGCCCATTGTCATTGTGGTGGCTATGTCCATGATGGGATCGGGCTTTATGGATGCGCTGTTTACCACTTTTGCTGGCCATGCGGCGGCAACGGTGGCGCTGGTGATTTTCGGAATTTCTTATGTACTGGCATCGAAGGCAAGTAATATCAAAATATAAAAGTTTAATTTTCCGCCAACGGCGGTAAGTCCGGAAATGTGAAAGGTATGGTTTTGATATGATAATTTGTATGGCGGCAGCTACAGTCGGTTTATTGTTTTTCCTGTTTCTGTTTTTATCGGCGGATGAAAATATTATGGGCGCTATCATCACGTGCCGTAAAGAGACAGAGACGGAAAATATAAAGAAGACACAGATTGAATTAGATCTGATCGTGGACTACATGAAACGGACGAAGGATCTGAAAGACAAGGAACGTGTCAAGCGGGCCAGAGAGCTGAAAAAGAATCTGGAACCGGCTCAGAAAAAGCTGGCGCGTCTGGAAAAAGGGAAGGCCGGCATGGGGGACATTATTCCCATTGCAGGCTATAGGATGATGCAGTTATTGCATTGGGACGGCAGGAACGATACGGTAAAAAAGCTGTACAATCAGTGTGTCCAATTCAAGGAAAAGCGAGAAGCCATGAATTACACTTACTACATTCTCGGCGCCCTGATAGGCTACGGAATTCTGGGAGGGGTATGCTTCTTTGCCGCATTGGGATTAACGCTTGCCATGGGACTGGGCATCAAGGCGGTAATTTTCTCCGTAGTGGTGTTGGTTCTCTTTGCAATGGCGGGATATGTGCCCTATGACAATGTAAATATCATTGTCAGAAACCGGAAAGAGGAGATTGAGAATCAGTTTCCTCAGGTGGTGTCCAAGCTCACGCTCCTGACAGTGGCGGGTATGGAGGTTAATCAGGCTTGGAAGCTGACAAGCGGAAGCGGAGTGGGTGTGCTCTATCAGGAGATGGAGAGAGTGCTGGTGGACTTGAACAATAATGTGCCTCCCACGGAAGCCTACAGCAAGTTTATTACCCGATGCAATAATCCCTACACAACCAAGCTTGCCACGGCGGTTATTCAGAATGCTTCCAAGGGAAATGCCGAGATCGTAAATCTGTTCCGCCGGCTGAACAGCGAGAGCTGGCTGGAGCACAAACACAGCGCAAGACGGCGGGGGGAGCAGATTTCTTCCAAGCTATTGGTGCCCACCCTTTTGATGTTTGCGGGGATTATTATTTTGGTTATTGTTCCGGTGATGACGGGCTTCAGTTTCTAGTCTGCCGGATTGATAATAATAGACTGACTTTTGACGCGAGGGAGGTGAAAATATGTTAAATACATTGGATCGTCTTTATATCGGTGCACAGATTAAGAAGAAAGCTTTTATCGAGAACTTTAAGAAGGATGAGAGCGGTGTGTCGAACTTTGTGGCTACGGTACTGCTGATATTGATGGTAGTGCTCATCGGTGCGGCTGTCTGGGGATTTTTGGGCGGCTATTTTCAGGAGTTGTTTGACAGAATTAAGGGTCAGGACAGCGCGTACCAGAACAGTATTTCAAGTCCGTATTAATAAAACAAAGCGCTTATTATGTTTTGAAAAAGGGGGAGGCATAGCGATGCAGACATTCAAAAAAAGTGAACAGGGTACGGCAATGGTTGAAGCCACATTGATGCTGCCTTTTTGCATGATTATGATCGTCGGCGTACTCTATGCCGCCCTGTACTTGTGCCAGAAGGCAAATATCCAGTCCAATCTGGAGACGGCGCTGCTCTATTATAAGGCGGCCGAGTCAGATACCTATGTGGAGTCCAAAGCACAGATGGAATATGACGGGAGCGGTCTGGAGGCGGTGGGAAGCAATTACGGAACAGTCAGATATTTGAATCCTTACCGCTTTTTTTTCATGAATTTTAAAGAAAGTGATTATAAAAGTTTCTTTCGGAGTATATGCGGACATATGTTTTTTGACTCGGGAGAAAATGTGGCGGTTTCTGCCCGGAGACATAATTATATTTTCTATAAGACAATAGAGGCCACGGCGACCCAGACGGTGAAGCCGCCCATTAACCTTACTTGGGTAGGTGGTCCGGAGGAAATGACTATTGAAGTCACCGGGGAGATTGTAATCAATGACGGGGACGATTTTATCCGAAACGTGGATTTCGCAATAGATATGCTGGCCGATACGAAGATGGGTAAATTCATTCAGGGAATCGGCGGAAAAGTACGGGAAATATACGGCAAATTCAAAGAAGTGCTGCATGTGGGGGATGAGGAATGATGCTTAAGCTGTTTTTGAAAAGAGGGAAAGGTTCCATTTCGGTTTTTGTAACGGTAATCATGGTTCCCGTGATTTTCTTTATAGGCTTTCTGGTGGATCTGACCAGAATCAAGTTCTGCGGAAATCAGGCGGTTATGGCGGCGGATAATTACGGGGAAGCCATATTGACCGATTACGACAATTTATTAAAAGAATTATACGGCCTCTTTGCCTTGACACAAAACGAGGAGGGCAAGGAGGCTCTGGACAGGCTGGACAGTTATGTGAAGGAATACTATATGACCTCTTTTCAGCCCAATGAAAACAGAATCAGCTTTGGTCATCTTCAGGACTTTACGGGAACCAGACCCTATGAGGGATGGATGCCCTATCAGAATGCCGTGGTGGCATTTGAGGCCGCGCCTGTGGAGGGAGCGACCTTGAACGACCCCAAGATTTTTAATACTCAAATCGGGGATTTTATGAAATTCCGTATTATACAGACTGTGGGGGACGATATGGAAGGCATCGTTCAAGCCATTGAGTCCGTGCAGGACATGGAAAGTAATATTGAAGCCGTGGAAAAGCGGGATGAGATTACGGATAAGGCGGCCAAAGTGCTGGAAGCGGCGCAGGATTACTATGTGCAGCTGGAGGCGTTGTGGCAGTATCCCGATTACATACAGACAATTAACAGTACATATGCTGCGGGAATGCAGTCCATAGAAAAGCTGCTCAAGGAAAAATATTCATATTATAAGGCGTACATGGATGAAGATTCGGAGGCCATAGAAGCCGCTCTGGAACACCGCAAGGAAATTGAGGAGGCGGAGGAATCGGAAGGAAACCCGGAATCCGGAGACGGCTCGGGGACGGAAGGGCAGCCGGGAACCGGGGCAGAGTCGGAGGGGGAAGCTCCGGCAGTGGAGCCTCTCACCGAGGAGGAAGAGAGACTGTGCAAAATTGACGACGAATATGAGGAACATTTAGATCACAGCCCGGATTCCCTTCAGGCAGCCTTCGATCTTGCGGAGAGTGCATTGACAACGCAGATAGAGCGGAAGGATGTGCTTACCACGTCCTATGGCAGCGGCGCTGTGGTGGCGGATCATAACGGAAATAAGGATGTTACGGTGAACTTTGACAATTTTGACCAAAAGGCTGCGGATTTGAAGAGCGCGGCAGTTACGCTGGCTAACAGGCTGCAAGATCTGGAGGAGCTGAGGGGCCAGCTGGACGACATTTTACAGGACGAGAATGTGACCAAGGAGCTCAAAGAAGGAATAGAAGCCGAGATGGCCGAACTGGACAAGCTCTTCGGAGGCGGTAACGGTTATTATTCGGCGGATAGCTATAAAGAATTGGCGGATCATATTGTCTCCTACAGCGGACAGAACAGTGCATACAAATTGCAGGCCGAGAAGATGCGGCAGAGCATAGAGGACAGGGGAGAGGAATGTATCGATTCTTATCCGGAACTGTCAAAGCTGCCGGATTATGAAGAGGCATTGGACTTTCAGCAGCTGGTTTATTTTGGAACAGGATATGTAACCATCCATGATTCCCTTCAGGATTGTTTCGGCAATGCTTCCGCAGACAGTAAGAAAAAGGAGGCGGAGAAAAAGCAGGATGATGCGGCCGACCTTCTGGGGGATGTGGGGGACGCCTTGGATCAGGAAGGGGAGATCGCCGGGGGAAGGGATATTCCTTCCGGCGGAGACTTTGCAGGTATGGGAGATTCCGGAGCCGCCGGAGGATTTGACATTACCGGTATGATCGGAAGCGCATCCAAAAGCTTTGGAAGCAACACCCTTGCGGATACGGGAAACCGATTGCTCACAAAGCTGTATCTGGTACAATACGATTTCGGCATGTTCACCAGCAGGGTGACAAATATCGAAGATACGGATGCTGCCATGAAAGGCTTGGAAGCCGTGGCAGAAGAAAACCCCGGAGCTGCTATGAAAGGCTTGGAAGCCGTAGCAGAAGAAAATCCCGGAGGAGCGTCCATGGAAGGCTCGGAAGCCGTGACAGAAGGCCCTCTCGGAGCCGGAGCTGCCGGAGAAAGTGAGACCGTTCAGCTTTCTCTCACGGGCTATCCCATGGCGCCCAATATCAATTATCTGTATCAGTCGGAAATCGAATATTTGCTGGGCGGGCATAACTCTTCGAAGGAGAATTTGAACGAGGCTAGGAATAAGATTTTGGCTTTCCGGGTGGTGATGAATTATGCTTCCACTTATACGGTGAAACCTATTAACAGCGCTATAGAGTCCGTTTCCAGCGCGTTTGCTGCGGTTCCTACGGTGGGGCCTATATTAAAGATTGCGGTAGCTGCGGCGCTGCGGCTGGCTGTGGCGGGAATAGAGACTTACGGCGACTGGGTGCTGTTGACGAAGGGAGAGGCGGTCTGTGTCCTGAAAAAGGAGCCGGGGGATTTATCCGTCACGGCTCTGCCCGGAGAGTTTGCGGAGGGTTTGAACAGTCTTTTGGGAAATATTGACACCAAGGGAAGCAAGAGCGGACAATTTGAACTGGATTATGAGCAGTACTGCATGATTATGATGCTTTTCCTGACGCGCTCGGAGGACTTGAGCCAACGATCGGCGGATTTGATAACCTTGAATGTCAATACGGTGAAACAACAGACGGGCTCCGACGGTGAATTGAGCAGTCTTGAATTTAAGATGGAAGATACCGTCACTGCCGTAGATGTAACCTGTGCGGTACAGCTGGATATGGTGGTTATGCCCAAGGGATTCGCCAAAAGCACGGTGGATGACGGCACTTATGCGGCCATAGAAGCATTTGAGGATAACACCTATAAATTTACGGTGACAAGAGGTTATTAAGAAACCGCTTTTCGGTTCGACGGTGCGGAACGGTTTCCGGTTTATAAGGTATTTCCTTGATACGATTTTGAGTATTGCAAAATCCGGATAAGGCCAACGGACCGGATGGGTGTACGGCGGATGATTTCCGGATAGTTTCTGAGACGAGGAGGCAGTAGTTTGAGCGGTTATTTCACACAGGATTCCGTAGGGGAAGCCCATTCTCTGCGGAAAAACAAAGTGCATATAGGGAGCGGGAGGCGAAGGAAGGGAGAAGGGCGTCTGAGCGGAAGTGAAAGCGGAATGATTGTGGTGGAGACGGTCATTTCCTTCACCGTGTTTCTGGTCACTATTTTTTCCATTGCCTATTTCATCAATATGCTTATCCTGCACAACAAAATGCAGTTTGCCATTAATTCGGCTGCTCATGAACTGGCAAGCTATACCTATTTGTATGCGGCATTTGGCGGAAGAGATGCGTCTCTGGCATTAAAGAATGACAATGCGGAGAACACGGGAATGATTGACAATGCGGCAGGCTCGGCATACAGCAGCTACCAGAAGGTGGTGAATGCCACGGGAAGCATACAGTCTGCGGCAGGAGAGACGGTAAACTTTCTGACTCAGCTTCAGGGCTTCGGAGAGACGGAGGGAAGCGGCGACAGCGGTGTGGATCTGGAGAATCTGGCACAGCAGCTTGACCGTCTGGGAGATTCGGCTGTCCAGACAGGCCAAGCCGTACAAGGCGCCGTGGGAGATGTGGGAGATGCTGCAAATCAAGTCATGGACACGGTCAATCAGGTGAAGGGACTTCTCCGGAATAAGGAAGGCATGATCAGCGGATTGGCTTATATTGCCGTGGAGGGTGCGGAATACGGAGCCAAAAAGCTTATGGGTATGGGCGCCGCATATCTGCTTACCAAGGGGTATTTGAAGCAAGGGAGTATGAGCGCCGATGAATATCTGAAGGCTTACGGTGTGAAGGACGGTTACGGGGGATTGGATTTCTCCGGATCGACGATTTTCTGTGATTCCGACTTCCGCACGATTGACATTGTGGTGGAATATGATGTGGAACCGGGATTTGTACGTCTGATCCTTCCCGACAGCGTGAAGCTTCATATGGTGAACAGAGTGACCCTTCCGGCATGGCTTGACGGAGATGGCGTTAAAGTGAATCCGGGGAAGTAAAAGGATTTCGTGATCAGAAATATCAATGGATTCATTGATTGTTTGTGCCGCCATAGGCGGCATGACTGGAAATGTGAGAAGAATTTCTAAGTCTCACACTGAAGAATGCCAAGTGCAGGCATTCCTCTCACTTATTGTTTGTGCCGACTACGTCGGCATGACGGGAAGGTTGAATAAAAATGCGTATTCAACTATTGATTTGAGTGCGCGCAGCAGCGCGCAGATGGGTATAGACATGAAAATCATCAGCACTGTGCTGGGCGCAGTTATTATTTTTCTTTTATATTACGGTGCGGTGGGAAGTCTGGATGGGAAGCTGTCCCTTCAATTGACTAAAGGGAAAGTGTTTTTTGCGGACAATATCATAACGGATAAGTTTGTTCTGGGGGTGGGTGTACTTACTTTTGCCGCATGGTTTTGTCTGGGAATTAAAGAAGGTTCGTATCTGTCCATATTTCAAATAGTAATGAATATGACCATTGTCTTGGCTATGAGCATTTTTTCGGTTACGGATGCGAAGGTAAAGCGGATTCCGAACCCTATGGTTCTGGCTTTTCTTGGCATATGGTCCGTGATTGTTTTCGCTGCCGTAATTGCTGATTTTGAAGGCGGGCTGGCTCTGACCGGACAGTCCATGATAGGCGGAGCAGTGGGAGGGTTGATTTTCCTCTTGTGCTATTTTATATCGAGAGGCCAGCTGGGAGCCGGAGACGTAAAGCTTGCTTTTGTAATGGGGCTGTATCTCACAGGCCAGCGGATTGTGGGAGCCATTGCCTACGGCGTGCTGGTCTGCTGTGTTTATTCTCTATGGCAGATGGCGCGTAAAAAGCTGACCATAAAGGACGGAGTCCCGCTGGCGCCGTTCCTGTATCTGGGGACATTGATAACTTTTGCAATACTATGACTTATGCGCAGCGGTATTATGGCGTTTCGGCAGTAGGAAAAGGTAATTTTCTCACGTATTTTACGGAAGGATGGAGATTTAAAATGAGTAGTGTGAAAGGGAAAAAATGGATTGTGACGGCTGCCCTTTTGGCGGTAATCGGGCTGGGCTGGTACTTGTCAGTCAGGGCCGCAAGCGGCGTGGACAACAGGAACGAGCAGGCGGAGCTGGTAAGGCAGGCCGATATATTTGCGGGAAAAGAACTGTATGTGCGGGCAGTCCCGCTGTATACCCGTGCGTTAAGTTTTGGCACCGAAGCCGTTCCCCAGATAGAGACAAAATTGCAGCAGGCCTATCTGGCTCAGGGTGATACGGATTCTTATGTAGAGCTTGTGGAGAAAAGATGCGCCGGCGGCAGGGCATCGGAGGAGGAATATCTTCAGGCCGCGGATATCTATCTTTCACAGAATGATCTCGAAGAGGCCATGGCATTGTTAAAAAAGGGTATGACGGCATTTCCCGGTGGGGCAATCGGTGAATTGTATGAGGACAACCGTTACGGATATTCCATGCGGGTGACTCGTGTGGCGGAAATCGTTCCCACCGCAGGAAACAGTCTGATGCCCGCATTTGACGGAAATAAATGGGGCTATGTGAATGGGGGAGGAAGATTTGTCCTTCCTGCAGTCTACGATACGGCAGTGCCCTTTAACAGCGGCGGCTTTGCGGTGGTTTCTATGGACGGCACCTATTATACCATTCTGCAGACCGGTGAGAAATACGGCGTTGACGAGACACATGTGACGGATGTCTACGGAATGAACAATGCATACATTATTGCGCAGCATAATGGGAAATACGGTTATTATACACAGGATTTCATCTGTGCTCTTCCGGAACTTCAGTTTGATCAGATGACGTTGAATTCCTGTGGAGTTTTTGCCGCCAGAAACGGTGATAAATGGGCTGTTATCCGCGAGGGAGGAGAGGCTGTCACGGATTATATTTATGAGGATGTGGCAGTGAATTCTTTAAATCAGGCTTTTGCAGGAAATCAGGCGATGGTGAAAATCGACGGTTTATGGTATCTCATTGACGTGGAAGGAAACAAGGTCTGTGAAACGGGATTTGCGGATGCAAAGGCTCCGGAATCGTTTCATTATATAGCGGTGGCGGACGGAAACGGTAAGTGGGGATTTATTGACAGAAGCGGCCGGCTGGTCATTGATTATCAGTATAATGACGCAAAATCTTTTTCCGACCATCTGGCGGCCGTGAAGGTGGTGGACACATGGGGATATATCAGCGAGCGGAATGAGCTGGTGATAGCGGAGTCTTTGGACAATGCCGTGCCCTTCCACAACTATTCCGCACAGGCTGTATTTTTGGGTGAGGCGGCTATAATTACATTGGAATATAAGGCAGAATAGTGTGAGAAGAAGTTCTGATTGCTTTAGCAATTTTTGCTCACAGCAGAGGCTGTTTCGCAAAGAACTTCTAAGTCTCACACCGAGAAATGCCTGAAAACACGGCATTTCTCATCGGAGCTTTAGCTCCATGGGATTGTGGGTCGCAGCAAAGGCTGCTTCGCGGAGAAACTCTAAGTCTCACACCAAAAAACGCCCAAAACACGGCATTTGGTGTCCATGATGTGGCAATTTAATATGAGGAGAAGAGATTATGAACAGTGAAAGATTTCTACTACAGAATTCATTGGAGGCAAATTATTTAAATATTCGTCTGGATTCCGGAGATAAGCTGGACGAAATTGCAGTGAAAGTAATGCAGAAAGATTGTCCGGAATTTCTGATTCCTTTCCGGATGGTATCGGTCAACGAAGAGACCGGCTTGAAATATAAGCTGATTAACACTGTGGCGCTGGAATATGCGGAAATGACGCTGCCCAAGGTTCTATTTGTGCAGTTGTACCTTAATTTACTGGATCCTTTTGTGAAGGGGAAGGATTGGTTTCTGGATTATCATAATCTTTGCGTGGATGCCAAGTATGTGTATGTGGACAAGCATACTTATAATGTGTTTTACATCTATGTGCCCGTTCAGTCCTTCCGCAGTACGGATCAGGAGATATTGGATTTTTTTAAAAACGTATTTATGAATATTATGATCAGTGATGACAAGGATTTTCAGGTAAGGCTGTTTCGGTTTTTCGGAGGCGGACAGATTACCTTGGCGGGACTGTATCAATTAATGCTGGAGGAAAAAGGGAGTTCTGCGCCTTCGCAGAATGCATTTTCCCAATCGCCGTATCCCCAGTCCGGACATCCGCAGGGGGGCGGGCAACAGCCGTCACGGCAGCAACCGGGATCCCAACAGCCGTCATATCCGCAGCCGGAGTATCAACAATCGTTATATCCCCGGTCCGGACATCCGCAGTGCGGCAGTCCGCAGCCCCTGTTTCAGCAAGGAAACAGCCCCCAGTCCGGATTTCCGCAATCCGGCGGCCTGCAGTCGTCCGTTGCTCCATCCGTAAAGCCGGAAGAAGATAAGAAAAAGGACGGAACCGACGGCCGGAAGAAAGAAAAGAAGCAGGCGCCGGTAAAAGAAGCAGTGTCTTCTCCTCCGGTGAACATGGGATACGGGGAGAATAACGGTGAGGACGAAGTGGTACAGGCCCTGTTCGGCAATCATAAAAAGAGTAAAAAGGAAAAGCCTTCTGTAGAGAGTAAGAAAGCGGAAAAGGATTCCGGCAAGAAGAAGCAGGACGAAAAAGGGCACGGAGCATTCGGAGGTCTTTTCGGGGCCAAAAAGAAGCAGCAGGCAAATGACTCTGTGCAGAATCAGGGTATGAATTATGCCTCGGAATCAAAAGGGAACGCGGCATTTGCGGGCGGACAGCAGATATCTTCTCCCAATTATGCATCGGGAGCGGCGGATTATGCGGCTCTGTACGGAGGAAACGGATTCAGAGCCGAAGAAACGGAGGTTTTTTCCGATGATGCCGCTGCGGCGGGAACACCTTGGTTAGAGCTTATTGACTTTTCTCAGCCGGGCGCTTTGCAGAGAATTGATCTTAATTTTACAAAACCCTATATTATTATCGGACGCATGTCCTCCGATGAGAAACGGCCGGATGTAGCGTTCCCCGGAGAATTTAAACGTATCGGCAGGCAGCATGCGCGGATTGAACGCAGAGGAGAGGATTTCTTCGTGATTGATCTGGGCTCCGCCAACCATACAATGGTGAACGGGCAAGTGATGGTGCCCAACCAGCCCTACCGGCTTCAAGACGGAATGGAGCTTGCATTTACGGTCAGTAAGCCTGTGCGTTACAGAGTGCATATTTGAGTCGCAGCGAAGCTGCGACGTGGAGGTTAGTGTGATAAGAGTTTCTAACTGCTCACAGCAGAGGCTGTTTCGCAGAGAAACTCTAAGTCTCACACCGAGAAATGCCTGAAATGCGGCATTTCTCATCGGAGCTTTAGCTCCATGGGATTGTGAGTCGCAGCGAAGCTGCGACATGGAGGTTAGTGTGAAAATCAAGGGAGGAAGCGCTTCGAATATCGGCAGTGTCAGGGATGTGAATCAGGATGCCGTATGTTGCAGATTTTTTCATCAGGGAAAAGAAACGGCCGCATTGTTTGCCGTTTGCGACGGTGTAGGAGGTCTGGAACATGGGGAAATGGCTTCCGCATTTCTGGTGAGGTGTATGGAGGAATGGTTTGAAGAATTAATGTCATGGCTGGTAATTTCCAGAACGGAGCCGGAAGTGCTGTTTTCACATTTAAAGGATGCCGTGGAATGCTGGAATGAGGAGTTATGTCAATTTTGCGTAAAACAAAATATTAAGACGGGCTCTACCCTGTCTTTGCTCTTTCTGGTCAGGCACCGTTATTACATTATTCATGTGGGCGACAGCAGAGTGTACCGGTATCGCAAGGAAGCGCTGGAGCAATTGACTGTGGATGACAGTGTGGCGAGATTAAAGACGGGCCGGATGAAAAATTATTTGGATAATTATATGGGAATGCGGGAGCAGCTATGGTTTCAGGCTTTGGAAGGGAATGCGGAAAAAGGGGATATATTTGTGGCCTGCTCGGACGGATTTTACCATCATTTGACGGAAACGGATCTGAGCGCTGTCCGCAGAAAACATTGGAAGAGAAATCCGGACAAATTCTGTGACGAGATGGTTCGAATAATGATGGATCGGGGCGAGCGGGATAATATTTCTGTCTGTTTTGCGCTGGTGGAACAGTAGATCCGGTGACATGCGGTCAGCACACGAGAGTATGGAAGAAGAAAAGGATGCCTACTAAAGAAAAATTAACGGCATTCCCAAGGAGGGAGAATAACAGACTTTGTATCAGTTTCCGTCCTCGTTTTCCGAAAAGAACAACACAGAGCAGTTTGACCGATTCATAAAAGATAATACAAAAAATCCAAACGACAGGTCGAAATCCGGTTATGACCGCAGCGAATGTAAAGACAACGGTAAAGAGCGCTTCCAGTATAAAGTTCCCGGAAGAAATGGCATTGCCGCAGTGTCCGCATCTGCCCCGGCTGAAAAGGTAAGAGAAGATGGGAATCTGCTGCCGCAGGGTGAGCTTGCAGCCGCAGGACTCGCAGAAACAGTCCTTGTTTCCCACGGAGACAGGATGTCCCTTTAACAGGCGGAGAATATCTGTGGTAGCATATGCGCCGACCACATAGAAAGATATACATATTGTGATTCGAATCAGTAATTGCAGCATAATACACTCCCTTTTTTATATTGTATTTCATGAGACGATTATATAAGAATTATGGTGGAAAGTAAAGGGCGTTTTTGTGTGATAAACTCGGGACAGCTGTGGGAGAAACCGCTATTTGGAGGGTTCTGTGCATAGTTACTGGCCGCGGAGTGAACGGTAACGAAGCCGTAGAAAAAAGGGGTATCAGAATTAGCGCTGGATAAATATGCGTATTCAGCGAACAGGCTCAGAGCACCGGGATTTTCCGGTGCATGAGGGCGCGTCGCAGCGTGCAGACAGGGTTCTAAATGAATTTATCGGTGAGTGAGAAATTGTTATATGGAGGGATGGCAGGAATGGCTGCCGTAGCGGTTCTCGTGATAACGGGTATCGTGATCTTTTGCGTAACAGGGAGGAAGATAAGGCGTAAGCTTGAGGAAGAATACGGGAAACCTCCGGTCAGCCGGAAATAGGCATTGAGTCAGCCGTCATTTGCTGTTCTGGCTTGGAGCTGCCTGTTTCGCGCCTCACTTTGCGGTATATTTGAGCCAAATTCAAGTTACATAGTCCGCTATGCGTTCTTCATTTGGCTAATCATCTGTAAGATGATTTCATCTGTAAGATGATTTCATCTCCCGCAAATTGTAACGCACATCTGTCAGAAAGCAATTTTCAAACACGCTTCAGGATTTGAGTGTCGGAATACAGAGAAAACAGGAGGAGATAAACTGCCAATCATTCTGTTATGTTTGGCAGTATATTTTATAATGGAGGATACGGAAAATGTCGCAGATAATAGCAGGAATCTATGAGATTGACAGACAGATAGGAGCCGGGGGCGGCGGAGTAGTCTATCTGGGTCGTCATTTAAGACTGGATAAGCAGGTGGTGTTAAAGGCGGATAAGCGCAGGTTGTCCACGGCAACAGAGGCGCTGCGGCGTGAGGTGGATATGTTGAAGGGTTTAAGCCACACCTATATTCCGCAAGTCTACGACTTTGTTCAGGAGGACGGTGTGGTTTATACCGTAATGGACTATATTGACGGAGAGAGTTTGGATAAGCTTTTGGCAAGAAGACAGCTTCCCTCTCAGCCACAGATTATCAAATGGGCCTGCCAGTTGCTGGAAGCTCTCAGTTATCTTCACGGTATGCCGCCCCACGGTATTCTCCACGGAGACATTAAGCCTGCAAATATTATGCTGCGGTTCAGCGGGGATATTTGCCTGATTGATTATAATATCGCCCTTGCGCTGGGTGAGGACGGTGCGGTAAAGGTGGGCTTCAGCAGAGGTTACGCTTCACCGGAGCACTATGGTGCGGATTATATAAGCGCTAACCGCACTGCCGCCGTGGGGACAATCACGGGAACCAAGACATCGGGACTGGTAAAGCGGAGAACCACGGCCGCCGGAACGGAATCCGGAGAGTCCGGTAACGTTGTGGGGAAGTCCGGAGATGCTGTGGGGAAGTCCGGTGATGCTGTGGGGAAGGCCGGTACGCCCGTTAATGCCGGGAGAAATAACCGGGAAAAGCCGGGGGCCATACAGGCAGATCCGGGTATTACACAGGTAGATATGGATGCATCACAGGCAGATTCGGATATTACACAGGTAGAGCCGGATGCATCACAGGCAGATCCGGATATTACACAGGTAGAGCCGGATGCATCACAGGCAGATTCGGATATTACACAGGTAGATGCGGATGCATCACAGGCAGATTCGGATATTACACAGGTAGATGCGGATGCATCACAGGCAGATTCGGGTATTACACAGGTAGATGCGGATGCATCACAGGCAGATTCGGGTATTACACAGGTAGATGCGGATGCATCACAGGCAGATTCGGGTATTACAATGGTGGACACGGATGACGTGTGGGGAAGGAATGAATCCGGATTTCCTTCCTCAGCGGGATCCCAAATGCGCTCCGGAACGGAAAGCTCTTCCCAATCAGGAAGTTCATCCCGGACAGGCAGCACCACGGGCGGAAAGAAGGGAATCCTTTTGGATGTGCGTTCCGATATATACAGTTTGGGCGCGACCTTGTACCATATGCTGTCGGGGAGAAAACCGGCACAGGATGCCCGTGAAGTGGTTCCCTTGGGGGCGGATGTGTGCAGCCTTGCCGTGGCGGAGATTATTAACAAGGCCATGGCTCCCGATCCGGCAATGCGCTACCAGACGGCGGAAGAGATGCTGACAGCCTTTTTGCTGCTGCATAAGAGGGACAGGAGAATCCTGCGCCACAAAAGAAGGGAGAGAATCTTTGCGGCGGCTATGGCGGTGGGATTTTTGGCCGGAGGAGCCTGTACTTTTGTGGGGTTAAAGCAGCTGGAGCAGCGTCAGGCGTCTCTTGCGGCGGCAGAGTATTCCGCCAACGCCTTGGCGGAGGGAAATGTTTCCCAAGCTCTCCGGCTGGCGCTCCAAGCCATTCCTGCGGAAAACGGCATTTTCAGCGCTCCGGTTACGGCACAGGCTCAGAGGGCATTGACGGATGCATTGGGGATCTATGATTTGTCGGAGGGATTCGAAGCGGTGGATGCAGTGGCTTTACCTGCGGCGCCTTTTAAAGTGGTAATGTCTCCCGAAGGTTCCCGCTTTGCAGTAGTGTACGCTTATGAGACGGCTGTATATCATGCGGAAACGTTGGAGAAAGAGACGGTTCTGCCCATTCGGGAATCCGCTCTGTCGGATGTGGTATTTCCGGAGGAGGGAAAGATTGTCTATGCGGGAGCGCAAGGAGTGGAAGCCTATGACCTGAATGCCGGACAGGCATTATGGAGTAAGGAACCGGCCACTTTTTTAACTCTTTCCGGAAACGGTAAATGTGTTGCCGCCGTGGACAGGGATGAGGACAGGGCGGTGGTTTACCGTGTGTCGGACGGGGAAGCGCTGTATGAGCGATCCTTTGAGGGGAACCACATGCAGGTGGCGGCAAACGATATTTTTGCGGATCCGGAGGACGATATCTTTGCGTTAAACGAGGACGGAAGCTATCTGGCAGTGAGCTTTTCCGGAGGGGGACTTATCCTTTATAATATGGACGATCCGGCGGAGGATTTAATCATCTATGATGTTTCCGATTACACCCACTTTGAAGGCGGTTTCTGCGGGAAATATTTTGCTTATGCCGCCGGTGGGGGTTCCGGCGCCGTGTTCGGGATAGTGGATACGGAGGAAGGTGTCTTGCTGGGTGAGTCACAGTCGGGAAGCCCTTATAGGCTGAAAACCGATGGGGACGGAATTTATCTGGCAAACGAGAATCTGCTGGTCAGGTTTGACCCGGTGACTTTGGAACAGCTGGAGCTTGCCTATACGGACAGCGTAAATATTACAGGGTTTGCCGTGGACGGGGGATATGTCCTTGCCGCCACATCGGATAACGGATTTTCTTTTTATGACGGGGGCGCCCATCTGATGTCTGCGGAAAGCTGTCAGGAAAACTGTGACTTTGTGGCTCTGTCCCATGGGCGGGCGGTGATCGCAAACAGGAACGAGCCGTCTCTGCGGGTGATGAAACTGGAAAATCACAGTGAGGCGCTGCTTGGCTCCTATGATCCCAGATATATACATGACGAAGCCCGCATCAGCGCAGACCGGAAGACGGCCATGCTGTTTAGCTGCGGAGGGTTTTCCGTTTATGATTTGGCGGGAGGGCTTATTCACAGCATGGAACTGCCTGATCCGGAACAGATATATGACCAGCAATTCCGTAAAAACGGCACGGATTCCTATCTGGAGGTGGTGTGGTATGACGGAACGGTACGCTGTTACAGCGCAGCAGACGGAACATTGACCTCGGAGACAAAAGGGGAGGCTCCGGCAAAGGACTTATATGAGGAATTTTTTACCGATCGTTACCGCATTGTCTCTTCCTTACATAGTGCGCCGGAGGTTTATGATCTGCAGTCGGGAAAGCAGGCAGCCGTGCTGGAGGAGGATTCGTATTTAACATATGTGACGCAGGTGGACGGGTATCTCCTGACAGAGTATGTCAGCGCATCGGGGGAGCGGTACGGGCTGCTTTTGGATGAGAATTTTGAGACAGTAGCCTGCCTGCCGGATCTCTGTGACGTGACGGAAGAAGGGTTTGTGTTCGACGACGGGGCGGGAAATCTGCGGCAGTGCAAGAGATATTCTCTGCAGGAGCTGATCGGGATGGCCGAGGCGGGACTGTGAAATTTGTGCGGAGACTCATATCCGGACGTTTCTCGTAGGGAGACATGGGACGGTAATAATATATGGCTTTGCAAAATAAAGGTCAATTCTCTGCAGTGCTGCCCAATTGGGAGCCGTTGCAGATAGAATGATATAAAACAAGAAGAAAAGGAGAGACAGGTACATGAGAAGAAACATGCTGAGACAGGGAGCGGCAATCGTTATGGCTGTATTGCTCGCCATGCCTGCTTTGCCTGTAAGGGCGGAAGCAAGGAAAGGGATGGCAGCTGCGGCAGGAGCGGAAGCAGGATATGCGGTGGAAGCGGCATTTGACTTGGAGGGAGCAGAAAATGCAATAGAAGCGGTGCGCGTAATGGCTGTAAGAGACGGAAATATTATCCCGGTGAATGATGGCAGTGCAGATAGTGCTTATGGGTTAGCTGCTGCATTTACCGCTTCAGATGAAAAAAATGTTGGGGGGGGGGGTAAACCCTGAGACGACTGCGGTTGGTTATGATAATGTCGGAATGGAAGAACCCGTCTCGGGCGGAGATGCCGGAATGTACGGGATGAAGTCAGGTGCGGCTGGAACTGCAGTTTCCACAGGGACGATTGGACAGCCGGATGAGAATGGGGATGTTTTGGAGTGGAGTTATGATGACAATACCCAGACATTGACTGTTACCGGGTCAGGGGTGGCACAGGGGGGAGAACTGTCGGGGGCACCTTTTGATGGTATGGGGATTAAAAAGATCGTGTTTCAGGACTGCAAAGTGGCTGGGAGTATGTTATATTTTTTTAGGGGATTGGGAGTAGAAGAAATTGATTTGTCAGGGGTGGATACTTCTGGGGTAACAAATATGAGCTATATGTTTTATGATTGCAGCAGCTTAGCGGTTCTGAAATTAGAGAACTTTAATACGAGCAATGTGAAATCTATGAGTTCTATGTTTTCCGGTTGTAGTAGCTTAACGAGACTGAACCTAGGGAATTTTGATACTAATAGCGTGACAGAAATGGGCGGTATGTTTTCTGGTTGCAGTAGTTTAATAAATTTGGAGTTAGGGAACTTTAATACAAGCAATGTGAGATCTATGAGTTCTATGTTTTTCGACTGCAGTAGCTTAACAGAACTGGACTTAGGGAATTTTGATACCAGTAACGTGACAGATATGGGTGGTATGTTTTCTGGTTGCAGCAGTTTAATAAATCTGGAGTTAGGGAGCTTTAATACAAGCAATGTGAGATCTATGAGCTCTGTGTTTTCTGACTGCAGTAGCTTAACAGAACTGGACTTAGGGAATTTTGATACCAGTAACGTGACAGATATGGGGGCCATGTTTTCCGGTTGTAGTGGCTTAACGAGTCTGAAACTGGGCAGTTTCGACACTAGTAGCGTGACAGATATGGGGTGGATGTTTTCCAATTGTAGTGGTTTGGATAGTTTGGAGCTAAGCAATTTTAATACAAAAAATGTGGAAGACATGAAGTATATGTTTTTTGGGTGCCATAGCTTAAGTAGTTTAGATATGATTAACTTTGACACGGAAAATGTGGTGGATATGAGATATATGTTTGCTTATGTTAGCTTGGAAAACTTGGATTTAAGTAGTTTTGATACTGGTAATGTTACAAATATGAGTCGCATGTTTGAAGGTGGTAATGATTTAAGTAGTTTGAACTTGAGCAATTTTGATACAGGAAAAGTGACCACAATGGAGCATATGTTTTCTGGTTGTAGTAGCTTGGGTTGTCTGGACTTGAGTAGTTTTGACATGGGTAAGGTAGATAAAGATAATCAATATATGTTTTCGGGATGCAATAATTTATCAATTCTTTATACTCCATATAATGTTGTAAGATTTATTGAATTACCCATAATATCCAACGCAGCATGGCATCTCCCCGACGGCACAGAAGTCACAGAGCTGCCGCAGAACTTAAGCGCCAGCGTCCTCCTCACCCGCACCCCGGTTATTACCACCACAACCGAGGCGCTGAACATGACCGATGTAATCAGGGTCAAATACGTCCCTTATTCCTACACAGTCCAGACGGACAACACAGACCCTGACAATCAGGTTACGTTTTCCGTTGTGGAGGGCAGGCTTGCGGAAGGGCTGCAGATGTACCCCGCTACCGGAGAGATATACGGAATACCCATGGAGTCGGGGGAATTCAAGATAAAGGTTGAGGCCGCCTACAGCAACCCCAAATACCCGCCCTCCTATGCGGAGCTGACGCTGACCGTGCTGGAAAACACGGACGAAAATGTCGGTACTGCATCAGACTCCGGATACAGGATTACCCAGCCCGTGCCGGATCTCAACACGGGCAGCCTGTCAGGCTCCGGCACACAGCTTCTGGTATCGGAAGGCGAATACGCAGAATTTCAGGATGCGGTCTATCTGGACGGCAGACGGCTGCAGAGCGGAACGGAATACACGTCCGAGGCCGGAAGCACCAGAATTACCATTCAGAACCAGACGCTGGCAAATGCGGGAGCCGGAAGCCATACCCTGAGCATGGAGTTCCGCACACAGGATACCGGAGCTTTGCGCCGTGCCGCCCAGAACCTGACCATCTCGGCAGGAGAGGATACGGGCAGCGGAGATAACACAGGTAACGGCGGAAATGAAGGTAATGGAGGGAACACGGATAACGGCGGAAATACAGAGGATAATACAAACAATGGCGGAAACGGCGGAACAACGGATAACACAGAAAACAATAGCGGGACAAATAACGGCTCCGGCAGCAGCGGAAGTTCCGGCGGAAGCGACGTGGGCTGGGAAGAGAACGGAACCGGCGGCAGGACGGAGCCGACAGTGATAGATTATATCGTGCAGCCCGGAGATAACCTCTGGAAGATTTCCGCCAAGTTCTTCGGGGACGGAAGCCATTGGAGGCAGATTTACACGGATAATACCAATATCATCAGGAATCCCAATATCCTCCGGACAGGCTGGCGCCTTAAAATCTATCTGACAGCCGGAAACGGTTTGACAGGGGCGGCTTCAACCCCCGGTGCAGCTTCTCCCTTTAACGGAAGCAGCTATGTGGTACAACAAGGCGACAACCTTTGGAAAATCGCCGGGGAAGTCTACGGCAAGACCGGGCGGTGGAGAGATATTTATGAGGCCAACAGAAGCGTTCTGGCGAATCCGGAGCGCATCTATGCAAAACAGGTGCTTATGATACCCCGGTAAATAGAAAAGGCAGTGCGGCGTCAGCAATGCTGAATCCGGAAGAGGCAGTCTATGACGTGGTGAGGAGAGGAGACTGGATGTACAAAATTGCGTGGAGAAACCAAGTGGCGCTGAAGACCATTGTGGAATTGAATCCTGAAATAGCAAAACAGAAATATATTTATCAGGGACAGAGAGTACGTATAAAATAAAGAGATTCAGGGTCATTATGCTGCAAGGAGATTTTTGCAGCGGGCAGTATCATAAAGATTTTTATAGGAAAGGCTGTTGCCAATACAGATTACCCCTGTATTGACAGCAGCCTTTTTAACCGGGCAATTTCAGCATCTTTTCAGAAATTCCAGTGCCTTTTTCAGAAATTTCAGCATCTTTTTAGAAATTTCAGCGTCTTTTTCAGATATTTCAGCATCTTTTCAGAAATTCCAGCATCTTTTTCAGCGATTTCAGCATCTTTCCCGGCGATTATTTCATGCACCTTGTCGGCGCAGTCCTGAAAACCTTTTTCATAAAACTCCTTGGAGCTGGTGCCGTACAATCTAAAAATACCTTTACAACACATAAGCATACCTCCTTCCGCAGACAGGCTGTCATTGGTCAATTGGTTCATATATTCTTCGTAATCCGGCTGCCCCTGATGGATGGAGTAGTCTTGGGCAATATGCTCAATCAGCCGGGAATCTTCCGTCAAATGTTTGATTAATTTTCGTGGATAGCGATGACAGAGAAAAGACATGTTGATTTCATTTCGCGTATAAGGGGCTTCCCTTTGGTTTTCGGTGATTAACAGCGCCGCATAGCCAATTGTTTTATAAAAGAATGGAATATCAATGTTAAATTTGCTGAAAAAAGATTTTTATGCTTGTTTATTGTTTACTCCTTTTATGGTAATGCATGTACGGAATTATAAGAATAGCGTTTCCGTGTATGTCTGTCTTGGATCTACATGAAAGAGCATACGAAATATTTTAAAATGATCATAAGTAAACTGAAATACAATAATGCATATGACTTGCCGATAACAAAAATATAGTTGTAAAATGTAAAAATATAAGTTATACTTGTAAAAAGTGGGTTGATGTGCTTTAACACATCTCACAATGATAATTCCGGAAAGGAGAATTAGAACATGAAATGGAAACCATTAAAAAGCGGAGTGGCAGTGATGCTGGCGGCAGCGCTGGTGATGCCCATTCTGCCTGCCAAAGCAGAAGATGCACTTTCGGCAGAAAGTATTGCAGCGTATGAGGCTTTGGCGGTGCAGACGGATACTTCCGCAGCGGTTCCGGAGGGGACTCCGGTGACGTTGGAAAATCTTACTGTGGATCTTGGGATTTCCAATGACCAAGTAATTTACAACACGGGAAGCGGAGATGTGACAATTGCGCACAGCAGTGTATCCGCAAATGACAGCATTTATGCGGACGACTATTTTGCAGAGGACGGAAGTTATACCATTCAGACAGAGCTTAATGCGTTCTTTCCCTATGAAGTACAGTTTTGCTATAACGGGGAGGTTACAAGACAATGGTTTATGAGCCCTGACTCTTCGGTGGAAATAGGAGGTCATACCTTTTATGTGGATGCCCCTGTAGACGGCACCGGGGTGACGCAGATGAGTTTGGAAGTAGGAGGGGATACGATCACGGTATACCCGGAGGAAAAGGAGTTTCCGGAGGGTGCGGCGATTACGCCTTTTTCCCTTCTGCCCATAAAGGAAGTAACGCTGAGGCCGGTGGACTTGACCGCCTATACCCCGGTACAGCTGACACAGGTATCTGTCAAAACGCTTCTGGGGGATAAACTTGCTGACGGGGATATGGTGGTCTGGAAGAGTTCATATAGTTCACGGGATGAATATACCGTCAGCCAGTCCGGTGACATAATTGATTTGAGCGTAAATACTTATTACAATTCCAGCCAGAGATGGGAAATCATTGTTGGTTCCGGCGATCAGCTGGATGCGGATGCAGTCCGCTATCAGCTGCCGGTAAACATCACGGAATCCAGAAATTGGCTTGTACCCACTGTTTATTATCAGGATGAACAGGGAGTACGCAAAGGTCTGCAGACAATAGAAGAGGATACCCGTTTTTATGATTACGAGCGGGACGAACGCAGAATGTACGTTTATGTGGGTACCAGCGATGTGGGGAATATTAGAAACGCATATGTAAGCCTTAGCGTGAATCCTAACGTATTTGCGGGTAATTATCATTTGCGGGCATTTGAAGGAAATCATTCTTCGGCGGCAGAGGCTATGGCCGCAAAGGAAATTACAGATCAAATCTTCTGTGGGGATATGGCTCAGCCTAACACGGGATACTTAGTGCAGCGTTATACATATAGCGGCATTACCGTAGTGTCATTTGACGATAACGGAAATGTAACAGGATGCCTGCCTTTATCTTTATATTTGGGGACTATGGGATATTCGCTGGACTATTCATTCCGGATGAAAAATGTAAACGGAAGCATGTCAAGTGCATGGAACAGCTCGAGTTCAACAACTATAGACGGATGCACTTACCAGACATATACTTTACGTAACGGGCTTGCTGCAAACGGCACTTATTTTCAGAGCTTTACTTTAAACAAGGACGGAGTGGAAAGCCCTGACTTGGTAACAGGGGCTTATATAGGACTGTATAGTTCTCTTGCGGAAGCAACGGCTGCCGGTGCAGTAGATATCAAAGCAGAATTGTTTGGCAAGGAAGGTTATGCCGCCGACTATAGTAACGGTGTCTACATGACCATTATCGTGGGGGCAGATGGTTCATCAGAGCAAATAATATGGAAATACTGCATAAAGGTGGAAGAGGGAAGTGCCTCCTCCGGATCCGGTTTGGGCAGTGGAGCATTGGTAAACTTTAACGGATTTAAGACAGAAGACGGTACTTATATATCCTGCTATCAGGTAGATGATTCGGATGAATCCTACGGTGAATACAATTATCTCACCGTGATGGTAGGAAAGGAAGTCACGGATGCGCAATTGGCAAATTTGGCACCCACATTTTCCGTTTCTTACGGCGCAAAGCTCTATGCGGCAGGCAGCAGTACGGAAGAAGTCAGCGGGGAGAGTTTTCATGATTTCCGAAATGTAGTGCAGTATACGGTATCTGCCGAGGACGGGGAGAATGCAAGGAACTATTGGGTTCATGTAGTTCGGGCTTCAGACGGGGCAGGACAGCTGTATATCAACAGCTTGACGGATCCCGATGCAGAGACACAGGTGCGGGACGGTGTAATTTATTCCACCCGTGAAGTGATGCTGGACGGTTATCACTACAATATTCATGATATTTTATTCTCTAATATGGGTACGGAACCCATAGAGAAATTGTCCGTGGAACTGGTATCCGACACGGTAGAGCTGCATGATTATTGGACGTTGAAGGGAGAGGAAGATCTCCTTGGATTTGAAGGTACAACCGGTTATCAGCCTGCAGCCGACGGCTCTCAGGGCGCATATTCCAGTTACGGTGAATTATGGAATCTGGCGAAAGTGCGTCTGACCGCAAAAGCCGGAGTGGCTTCCGGTACGGATGTTTCCGGTACGCTGACGGTTAAGTCCGACGGAGTGGTATTGATGGTGCTGACGCTGACCGGTACGGTGGGCAACCCTTCCATCACTACCACGAATATTCCACAGGCGGTTCAATATGTCCCTTACGGAACCATGATCCAGAACAGTAATAAGTACAGCTGGAATAAAGTGACTTACGAACTGTATAACGGAGAATTGCCCTCCGGTATGATTGTGAAGCCCAACGGGGAAATCTATGGCGTGCCAACGGAAGCCGGGGAGTTCACCTTCACGGTGAGAATGCGCAATAGTTATGGTTCTTTTGGCTATAGTGATAAGACATATACAATGGTAGTAAACGAAAACACCGATGAAAACGTAGACAACGCCACAGATAGCGGTTATGATCTGACCCAGCGCGTACAGTATGCATATGATGCCGGTGCGGGTGATCAGCTGTTGGTTTCTCAGGGTGTTTACGCAGAATTTCAGGATTTGTATCTGGACGGTGTAAAATTGACCGACGGAGTGGATTATACATCCGAGTCAGGAAGCACCAGAATCACCATTTACGCACAGACCCTGACCAATGGTCTGGCGGAAGGCACTCATACATTGGGAATTGAGTTCCGTACCAGAGATACGGATACCTTGAAGCGCGCGGCACAAAACTATGTGATTGGAAACAGCGGCTCAGACGACAATCAGGGCGGAGATGAGGACAATTCAGGAAGCGGTGACAACGGCAGCGATAATGGAGACGGTGACAGCAATGGTGACAACGGCAGCGATAATGGCGGCAGCAGTAATGGCAGCGGCGGCAATACCGCAGACCAGACCGGAGCGGTATCCGGTGAACATGTGAAGTACACGGTGGTAAAAGGTGATACTTTGAGCAAGATTGCCAAGAATAACGGTGTCAGCCTTGCACAATTGCTGGCATGGAATTCTCAGATTAAGAATCCGAACCTTATCTTACCCGGACAGATTATTACCGTAGGGTATATTCAGGGAGTTAATGCAGCTGCATCTTCTTCCCTTGAGGGAGCGGTATATGATGAAGTAAAGGTGGGCGACTGCCTGATTAAGATTGCGAGAAGGAACGGTATCACACTCGGTGCAGTGATAGCTTTAAATCCTGATCTTGCAAAACAGAAATATATTTATCCTTCCCAAAAGGTTCGTGTAAAATAAATAGAAAGGAAAGCCGACTGCATTTTGGTGCGGTTGGCTTTCTTTCGTTAGATGGAGCGACAAATGTGTACCGAATGTAAACGAGCTTATAAATATACATTCAATGAGCTTGACATTTTGGAATATATTTGGACTGGAAATGTAGATTTATTCATTGGAAATGTATATTCATACACGTATTCCACTGGACACAATTAGACGGACTGGGACATTTGAAAAGGGGGAATAGGCTCAACGGGATTGGATAAGATTGTGGATATCAAAAAGCGCTTACGGCATAGGAGCCGGAAGCGCTTGGAGTTTACATTGAATCTGGCCATAATTGAATCAATAGCATAAATATATTTGTAACAGTGCCGGTTTAGACAGGCTGCTAAACTGTTATTCGGATGCACACAAAATGAGTCAAAACTTATCTGGGCGTCTGCAAGTCTCGCAAAATTGCATAAAACACAATTATGGCTTCGCGGGGGGCTCAATTGTTACATTTATTCCAACATTTTTTTCAGTTCATCCATAAAAGTATTTACATCTTTAAATTCCCTGTATACTGACGCAAAACGCACATAAGCAACCGCGTCCAGTTCCTTTAATTTATTCATCAGCATTTCACCGATTTCCTGACTGGAGATTTCCTTGTCTTCGCGGCTGGAAATTTCGTTTTCCACTTCATCAACCAGACATGTGATCTGTTGTGCGCTGACAGGGCGTTTGTGGCAGGCACGGAGTACGCCGCCCTCAATCTTGGAACGGTCATAGGTTTCTCTGTTATTATCCTTTTTAATAATAATCAGGGGAATGGTCTCAATTTTCTCATAGGTAGTAAACCGCTTGTCACAGCCGTCACATACGCGGCGCCGGCGGATGGAATTATTATCGTCTGCCGGTCTGGAGTCTATTACTCTTGTATTTTCGTGGCCGCAAAAAGGACATTTCATGTATTTTCCCCCTATCTGGCGTAGTATTCACTTTTAACTTAACATTTTTAGCACCTTATGTCAACTAAAATAATGTCCGGGCCGATCTGGCAGATGTCCTTGAAAGGTATTACGATATCGGGGTCGCAATTCAGAAAACCGAGAAATTTATTTCCGCTTGGAACAATGATTTTTTTGATACAGCCCGTACATTGGTCAAACTCTAAATCGCATACCTTTCCAAGCTTCTTGCAATCCTTTGTATTGATGACATCCTTGCATTTCAATTCAGAAAACAGCATATTTTTTCCTTTTTTTGACGTTGTTCCTAATATATGCCGGTATCGGTTTTATTAGCACAGCATTATACGCATGATCATAAAGTATTTGCCTGCTGCCTGCAAACTGTATTTATAGATTCATTTTCAATGGGAACATAATTCCGAAAAGGGAGAAAGCACTTTTCATACATCCTTTAGTAATTCCCGAAATTTACAATAATATAGTCTTCCATCTCCAAAATGGAGCCTTTGGCAGGCCATACGGGAGCATCCCGCATTAGTTCTTCTGCGGCTTTATAATGTTGCGTGTCGTTGTCCTCCTGAAAGGAAAAACCATGCATTTCCCAAAAGCGTATCAATTCCCGGTCGAATCCGTAATAGGCTTTATTTGCCCAGTTGATAAAGGAAAGCTGGGGGGTTTCCGCCACGGCATAGCCGTAGGGGGTGTTGTATTTTTCGAAGATTTCTTCATCCACCATGCAGACAAAAAATTTCACAAGGGAGTATTTTTTGGACCAGTCCGGAGTATATACATCTTCAAGAAGGCTTACCGGAGTCTGGCGGCTGCCTGCTACGCAGATAGGCTTGTCCGTGTCATATTCCGCCATAAGCTCCAATGCCAGTGCATCCAGAGTGCGCTTGTCATCCTCATATTTCATGGCGTCAATGAGAAGCCATTTATTCATCTCATAGCCTTGGCGGTATAGGAGCAGGAAGGCAAGAAATAATGCGGTTCCTTGAAGCCATTTGGGATGCGCCTTGCGGCAGAATGTTTGTCCGGCAAGAAGTGCGGCAAAAGCTGTGAGGAGCGGCACATACTCGCTGGAGCGGTAATAGGTGGGGACACCCTCCAAAATGGGCATTACCCATGGGAGAAACAAAATGGCGGCCACAGCGGCAAGAACCCAGCCGTCCTTAGTGGCGGCGGTCTGCCTGATTCCCCAGAAGACCAGCCATAATTCCGCCAGCACCAATATAAGAACCGGCAGATAGACAATTCCGTGGATGGAATATTTCACGAAAAACTCTTTTAACATTGACAGAAATTCATGGATGCTGCGGGTTCCGTCGAACCATCCCATAAAGAGGGATACAATATCCCCAAAACCTCTGCTTGCCAGCACCTGAGTCTGATCCTCCAGACGGAAAAGCAGGATGATTCCGTTGATGAAGAGACTGCGGAATATCATGCCGATCCCGCAGACTGCCAAGATTGTCAAAAACCATTTGGAAGGAGCCCCATCATATTCTTGTATAGTCTGACGCGTCCGGATTATCATAAAATTCATTACGAGTCCCATGAGGAACACAATGATAAAGGCTTCATAAAAGCCTAAGGACACTGCCAGCAGCAGTGCGCTCAACAAAATATACTTCCAACGTATCCTTTTCACTTTTGTAAAGGATTTCATTGCTGCCAGTACAGCCAGCGCCGTCACCCCGTATCCCAGATAAATGCCGTCCTGAACATACCAAACCACCACCTCGCTTAGGATGGGGCTGGAGATCATGACTCCTGCAAACAGGGTGTAGACAAGGACAGGGAGCTTTGAACCGAAAAGCCTGTAGAAAACCACGCACCACAAAGAGACGGAGAGACAGAAAAACAAAAGTCCGATAGTCTCTACGAAATAGGGATTGTAGTCCAGAGGGAACAGTTTATGAATCATATAGAGGCACCATCGCCCCATGGCGGGGGACACTCCGTCTATATAATAGAGCTTAAAGGACGTGTCGTCGATTCCCACGGTGGGATTGAACAATAAGGTGGCATAGGACAGAATCATAATTGTGATCAGCCCTACGGCAAATGTTTTCTTGCTCCAAAAATATTTTAAGTCTTTTATCAGATCGGACATAGGGATAATTTTCCTTTCTATTTACACTGATATTCCATTTATATCACAAATTATTGCCTGATGTAAAGACAGAATGACCACCGCGAGGCGCTTTCACGCGCATTTTGCGTGATCAAACCCAAGCGATTAGAATAATCTCTTGGACAGCTGTGCGCGAAACCGCTGTTTTGTGGTTTCTGTGCATACGTTGCTGGTCACTGCCCTGTCGAAACTGTTACATTTTTATTTTGTGCGTTAGAGCATGTTTGAAAATCCATTCCAGCCTTCTGCTGTAATACGGTTAGGTAACAGTTCAGACAGGTCACTGAACCGTTACAAGATGCACACAAAACGCGAAAAGAATGCGTTTTGGCGCCCGCATGTCTCGCAAAATCGCATAGAGACGCGATTTTGACTTCGCGGGAGGGGCTGTCTGATCTGTTACACGGTTAGTACAGAATATTGTACAAAATATTGACAATAATAGGAATATGGAATATACTATATCCAAGGGAGAGTGGTTATATGATAGCAACGAATTTTTCTAATGTGAGGAATAACTTTAAAGAAGTTTGTGACCGGGTGGTACATGATTCTGAGGTTGCAATTATCACAAGAAAAAATGATGAAAATGTTGTGTTGATGTCTCAGGCACAGTATGATAATTTGATAGAAAATCTTCATATAAGGGAAAGCAAAGCAAATTATGAGTGGTTAAAAGAATCCATCCGGCAGGCTGAAGAAGGAAGACTTGTAAAATTTGATGTGGAGGATTAGCTTATGAATGTGTCTTTCACTGAAAATGCTTGGGAGGATTATCTCTATTGGCAGAAGATGGATAAGAAGATTGCCAAAAGAATTAATGAATTGATTAAAGATATAAAAAGGAATCCATTTGAAGGACTTGGTAAACCGGAACCGTTAAAGTATGATCTGGCAGGAAAGTGGAGCAGAAGAATAACGGATCAACATAGGTTGGTTTATCAGGTGGAAGGAAGCAATTTGATAGTGTTTACATGTATGTATCATTATTGACAGTTACGAGTGGAGGGGATTCCCGGATTATTGCACACGAGATCAGTGAGGCAATGACAGATCTTGTCAACAAAATGTTTGTCACAATATAAAAAGAAATATCAGAGGAAAAGGCTTCCGGAGAAGCCTTTTCCTTATAAAACCGGACAAAGAACATAATGAGCCGGGAAACTGCCGCGGAAGTAAAGGGACTGTGTCCTCTGATAGCCGGCATTTGCCGGGGTTCAGGCAGTCAAGTACGTCCGCATTGTGCGGAGTGCATTCTTTTCCAGACGGGAGACCTGTGCCTGAGAGATGCCGATGGCCTCGGCAACCTCCATCTGTGTTTTCCCTTCAAAGAAGCGCAGCGAGATAATTTCGTGTTCTCTGGGATTCAGCTTTTTCATTGCCTCACTGAGGGAGAGATTTTCGATCCAAGTTTCTTCCTTATTTTTTTTGTCGCTGATCTGATCCATAACATAAAGCGTATCGCCGCCGTCCGTAAAAATAGGCTCATAGAGGCTCATGGGATTCTGGATGGCATCCAGCGCGTAGACGATATCTTCCTTGGAAATCCCCACTTCCGCCGCAATCTCTTCGATGGAAGGTTCTTTTGAATTCTTGCGGGTCAGAGCTTCCTTTGTATAGATTGCTTTATAGGCAGTATCTTTCAGGGAGCGTGATACCCGGATACTGCTGCTGTTGTCTCTTAAAAACCGTCTGATCTCACCTATGATCATGGGTACGGCGTAAGTGGAAAATTTGACATTGAGCGAAGAGTCAAAATTGTCAATGGCTTTGATAAGTCCGATGCAGCCGATCTGGAACAGGTCATCCACATTTTCGCTGCTGGAAGAGAAACGTTTTATTACACTGAGCACCAGACGGAGATTGCCTTCTATATAAGTTTCCCTCGCCGCCTTGTCGCCCTCTTCGATCTGGCGGAACAATGCTTCCTTTTCCGCCGCCTTTAAAAGAGGAAGTTTTGCGGTGTTCACTCCGCATATTTCTACTTTTCCCAGTGCCATTTTCGGTTCCTCCCTGTATCTTTCATTTCTCAAATTTGGTATTAACAAGTATGTACAGAGAAGGGGTACAATATTCTTGGAAAAATTTGAAAACTTAAAAGCATTGTTGACTGGCGACAACGCTGTACTGGCGCAAAAGGCAGGCGCATATTACTCAAGATTAGTGAATGGACAGGACGGCTCAACAACATAAGGGCTTGTGCGAGAGAGATTATGAACGGGGAAATTTTTCAAATGTTTAAAGCTCTTTCATCATGCGTGTGGACATCAAGCAAGTTTCTCCGTTGGCAAAATGGATGATTCGATTTTTAGTGTCAACTTCTTTTATATTATTTTTGTTTACCAAAAATGCCCGATGACAACGCACAAAATTGCCATCCAATACGCTTGCCAGTTCTTTTAAGGCGCTGGGAAATTCAATCTGGCGGTCCTTTGCATGGAGAATGACTTTATGGATATTGCTGGAAGTTTCAAAAAATAAAATATCTTCATAATCTACGTTGATTTTTCGTCCGCCGACTTCAAGGGTATAGACTTTATGTGTCTTGTTGGTTTGGAGCGTGTGTCGTTCCATTGCATTTAATAGACATTCTCTGAGTTTCACTTTCACTTCGGCAGGGTTGTCTTTTAATACAAAGTCCATTGCCTCTACCCGATACTGAAAAGTCATATAGCTCAGTTCTGAATGTGCTGTTATGAATATGATGAAACCACGGGGGTCATGCAATCTAATTTGCTGTGCCAGCTTCATTCCATTCATGCTGCTGTTCAAGTCAATGTCAAGGAAATAAATGCCTGTGTTCTGGCTGGTCTTGACTTTTTCCAACAACATATAAGGGTCTCCTGTATCTAAAGTAAGCTGCATATCTAATTCTTCTATCAGAACGGTGTTTTGAATGATATTTACAATAGTCCGCCGCTGTGCGGCATTGTCTTCGCATACAAAGATGTCCAGCATATGATGTCATTCCTTTCTGTCGGTAAGTTCTATATGTTGTGTGAAATAGTCGCGTTTCATTGTTGTTTCTAACAGCACGTTGTCATAAGAACTGATGATTTTCTGGGCGTTCCAAAGCCCGATTCCTTGATGCCCGTTTTTTGTGCTAAAGCCCTTTTGCTTTAATTTATGCAGCATTACACCGTTATCCGGAAAGCGGTTGCTTATGATGATGGATACGCTGGTTTTATTCTGGAGGATATTTAAGCCTATTTGCGGCTGTTCTGTCTCCAATGTGGCTTCCATCGCATTGTCTAAAAAGATTCCAAGTATTCTGGCAAGGTCTACCGTGTCTATCAGAAAACTTTCCACTTTATCGGGGATATCAATGGTGATGTCAATCCCCGATTCATGGGCGTAAATCATTTTTGCGGAGAGCAGGCTTTTGATTTCCAACACGCCAATGTTGCTAAGCTGGTTCAGCTTGTAATCTCCCCCTGTAATCAGATTCTTCGTTGGGAAGATTTTGCTTTCAAAAAAATCCTTTAACCTATCCATATCACCATCTTCTATATAACCAGACAGAGAGAGCAGAATGTTAACATAATCGTGCTTAAAGGAGCGCAGGCTGTTATACATAGCTTCTAAATTCCGTGTGTAGTCCTGTAAGTCCTGCATGGACTTCTGCTTTGATTCGGTCTGTATCTGTTCCAGATAAGAGCGGCGCATAGCCAGAAGTAAACAACACATCACAAGCAGATACCCCGAAATGTGTAAGGCATTATTATATATCATTCTGCCGACAGAGCCGTTTTGTCCTGGAATCAAATTATCAAACAGATAGATGGTTATAAGGAGCAGTAATGCAGCATCTATCACATACCATGTCTGCGGAAGGCGTAAAATGCCTTTGCCAGACAGGAATACTTTTTTCAGCAGTTTGCCGCAAAGCAGTGTAATCCAATAAAACAGCAAAGTATAAATCAAATCAATGCCGCAAAAAAAATACCACTGATTTGATAAAGGTGAGGGAATCAGTATATAAAGAAAATTTGCCAGCAAATTCTCTGTCACAACGGCAAGAATACATCCAATCATACCCATAAAAACATTCTGTGGCGCAGTGTCACGGCAAGCAATCAACCCATAAATACATACCGCCGCCAGAATACCGAACAAACCGTATGGAACACAGGCGAGGAGCGTTACAGGCATTCCAGCAACCAACAGCAGTATATAAAGTATGCTAAACCCTTTGAAGCTCATATGCTGAGGCCATACATTGCGGATAGCAAGGGAAAGCCGAAAAAAAGATAGTAGCATTTCAAGATATTCCTTCTTTCGATATTTACTTCCCTAATTATACTTTATACCGTTCTTTATATCAACCGCCCTGCTGCAAAAATGACGAATAAGTGCGTATTCTGTAAAAAGAAAAACCCACTTATTCATGAATCGGGGCATTTCATGACTGTTTTGAAAGAATTGCTGTTTTCTCTGATATACTATTTTGCAGTAAATAAATTAATTTTGGAAAGGAAACAGGAAGCTATGAAGCATTTATTAAAAGGAGCTGCTGTAGCAGCGGTGGTATTGGTTGCTTTAATGGTAATCAATATGTTTTGTAATATGTATGACATTCACTTAGACCAGACAGCGACAGGTACAATATCCGCAGTTTGTGCTATGCTGTTTTATCGTGGATTGGTTAGGAATGAAAAAAGTAAAGACGATGGGAATGAAAAATAACGAGTAATCATTTTGCCGGTCATATATCTCTAAAGGAGCAGATTGCCAAAACGTCTGCGAACAAACGTAAACACAGCAAATTATAACAAAATTTTTCACATACATAGGAGAAATATAGTAAAGGCATACATAAAGAACAGAGCTGATGAACAAGTGAGAAATTACCGTTCGCCGGCTCTGTTTTGTTTTATTAGATTTCTGAAATGCCCATGAGGGAATTTGAAGATTGAAAATGAAATAGCACATAGATGGAAGAATGGAATGCCAGCCAATGGACAAGGCTGACCGCCTGTTCCGCAAAAGCTATGGGGATAATGTCAACGGAAAGCTGAATGACGAACGCTTTTACAAGCTGCCGGACGGATATGAAGCCGAGCAGGAACAGCTAAAGCAGGAAATCGAAGCCTTGACTGCCGAGGTCAGCGAAGCCGACACGGAAGCAGCCAATGTCGCCAAGCTGATAGCCGTCGCCAAGAAATACTCCCGCATCGACGAGCTAACGTCCGAAGTCCTAAAATCTATGCTCCTGCCGATACCTATCTATTTTTATCCCTATCTGGTTTAAACCAGCTGTCATTATCCTGTAAAAAATATGTAAATCTAACATTTATTTCGCCCTTTTCAGAAAGCGGTTCAGGCAGAGCAGGTATAGCACACTCTGGGTCAGCTGGCTGGCCAGAATTCCCCAGAGATAACCTGTTATGCCGTAGGTGGGAACTGCCAGAAATACAAAGCCCAGACGGATCAGCAGACTGAGCACATTCATTACGAAAATGTGTCCTGCCATACCTAAGCCCTGTAATATACTGGACAGTGTGGTATCCAGATAGAGGAAGGGACAGATAAAGCCGAGAGTGGTAATAAAGTGTCCCGCCAAGGCGCTGTCGAAGAGAAAATTTCCCGCCCATTTCCCCAGAAACAAAAATCCCAGCATACAGACGATTCCCATCAATCCGCAGTATTTCACGGTGCGTAAGGCAGCGGAGCGCACTTTTCCCAGATCTCCCAGCGCATAGCTCTCCGAAATAATGGGCAGAAGCAGGACGGCAATAGAGTTGGTCAGGGCATTGGGGAAGAAAATCAGCGGCATTGCCATACCGGTTAGGACTCCGTAAACGCTCAGTGCGGTGGTGTTATCATAGCCATACATGCGCAGCCTTGCGGGGATGGAGACGGATTCAATGCTTTGCAGGAAGTTCAGTACGATACGGTTTGCCGTCAGGGGAAGAGCCGTCTGCATCAAAGGGAGATAGACGGATCGATATCCTGAAATCCGTAAAGGAGATACTGCTTTATCCTTGCACAAGGCAATGGAAGCGAAAGACACCAGCATGGAAAAGAATTCCCCGATGGTCAGACCCAGCACAGCCACACCGATGGCCGGCTCTCTGCCGATGGCAAAACAGTAACCTGCCGCTATGTAAACACTGGCCACACGGACAATCTGCTCCACCAGCTGGGCGGCGGCCGGATATCCGGCTTTCTTTATCCCATAGAAATAGCCGTTGATACAGGAGTGGACCGCGCTCAAAGGGATGGAAAAGGAAAGGATTTTCAACATCATTGCCGTTCTGGGTTCTCCCAGCAGCCGACAGGCTATGGGATCGGCAAAAAAGTAAATGACACCGTTACACAGCAGTGACAGCGGGAGAGAAATGCTCAATCCTGCAATCAGCGGCTGATAAGAGCGGGAGCGGTCGGTGGCGGCGCGTTCCGCTACCAGCTTGGAGATGGCGGTCTGGTATCCTGCGGCGGTCAGCGAAAAGGAAAGGGAAAGCACCGGATTCAGCAGCTGGTAGATGCCCATGCCTTCTTCCCCAAAAAGGCGCGAGAGGTAAATTCGATAAAAAAATCCGATAATCCTGCTTAATAAACCTGTGGCCGTCAGGATCAGCGTTCCGATAATGAGAGGGTGGCGGTTCGTTTTCTTCATATTCAATAAAATGCCTGTGAATGCTTTTCTCCATTATATTCCTTTTTGCAAGTTGACAGAACATGGAAGGGGTGTTAATATAAATACAAGTAATTCCTAGTTATGTAGTATGAAAAGGATGACATGAATACTCATATCCTTTACAGAAGTGCACAGGGAGGTATGCACATGATTTATATGGACAATGCGGCCACCACCAGAACCGCTCCGGAAGTAGTACAGGCCATGCTGCCTTATTTTTCACAATATTATGGGAATCCCAGCGCCGTTTATTCCATGGGATCTGCTAATAAGAAGGCAATAAACGAAGCGCGTCGAACCATTGCGGCGATTTTGGGGGCCGGACAGGAGGAAATCTATTTTACCGCGGGGGGCTCGGAGGCTGACAATTGGGCGCTGAAAGCGGCGGCTGAGGCGTACTGCGGCAAAGGAAAACATATCATTACCACAAAAATCGAGCATCATGCCGTCCTCCACACTTGCCAATACCTTGAGAAAAAAGGCTTTGAAGTGACATATTTGGACGTGGATCAGGATGGGTTGGTGAGTTTGGAGGAACTGAAGGCGGCTGTCAGGCCGGATACGATTCTCATCAGTATTATGTTCGCTAATAATGAGATTGGCACTATAGAACCCGTCAGCGAAATCGGTGCCATTGCCAAGGAGCACGGAATTCTGTTTCACACGGATGCCGTTCAGGCTTTCGGACAGCTTCCCATCCATGTGGACGAATGTAATATTGACATGCTCAGCGCCAGCGGGCACAAATTCAACGGCCCCAAGGGCGTAGGATTCCTTTATATCCGCAAGGGCGTGAAAATCCGTTCCTTGCTTCACGGAGGCGCACAAGAGAGAAACCGGAGGGCGGGGACGGAAAACGTCCCGGGAATTGTGGGATTAGGCGCGGCGGCGGCAAGAGCGGCCGGAACCATGGAGGAAAGGGCGGCAAAGGAACGCGGGATCAGAGATTACCTGATCGGGAGAATAGAGTCGGAAATCCCTTACTGCCGTTTAAACGGACACAGGAAAAAGCGGCTTCCCGGAAATGTAAACTTTTCCTTTCGGTTCATAGAAGGAGAGTCCCTGTTGATTATGCTGGATATGAAGGGCATCTGCGGCTCCAGCGGCTCCGCTTGTACCTCCGGCGCTCTGGATCCCTCCCATGTGCTTCTGGCTGTCGGGCTGCCTCCGGAGGAAGCCCACGGATCGGTCAGGCTGTCACTGTCCGAGGAAAATACCATGGAAGAAGCGGATATTGTTGTGGAGGAATTAAAAAGGATTGTGGCAAAGCTGAGAGGTATGTCGCCGCTTTACGAGGATTTTCTGAAAAGAAATCAGAATGGATAAAGGTTGAATAAAATGCGTATTCAACTATTGATTTGAGTGCGCGCCGCAGCGCGCAGATGGGTATAAATATGGAATAAGAAGGAGAGAAAAGGAGCAATACATGTATAGCGAAAAGGTAATGGACTATTTTTTAAATCCCAGAAATGTGGGGGAAATTGAAGATGCCAGCGGTGTGGGAACCGTGGGAAATGCAAAATGCGGCGATATTATGAGGATGTTTCTGGATATTGATGAGGCAGGCATTATCCGGGAAGCGAAATTTAAGACCTTTGGCTGCGGTGCGGCGGTAGCATCCAGCTCCATGGCCACGGAGCTGGTGAAAGGAAAAAGCGTGCAGGAGGCATTGCAGGTGACAAATGCAGCCGTACTGGAGGCTTTGGACGGACTGCCCCCTGTCAAGGTTCATTGCTCCCTGTTGGCGGAGGAGGCAATTCATGCCGCCCTTTGGGATTATGCCGGAAAAAAGGGGATTGTCATCCAAGGGCTGAAAAAGCCGAAAGAGGATATTCATGAAGAGGAAGAAGAGTTATTTTGACTATAAATGAGCAAGTTTAAAAAATTGCACAATAAACCTACGCCACTAAAGCTATAACCTGCTCAAAGCCAATGTGCCTGGCTCCACATTGGTAAACGAAACGAATCCGTTCTTCCTGGATGTGGCTATAAATATAAGC
>CAJUTJ010000133.1 GCA_910589655.1 uncultured Acetatifactor sp.
GCTTATATTTATAGCCACATCCAGGAAGAACGGATTCGTTTCGTTTACCAATGTGGAGCCAGGCACATTGGCTTTGAGCAGGTTATAGCTTTAGTGGCGTAGGTTTATTGTGCAATTTTTTAAACTTGCTCATTTATAGTTTAATATTGAGTGATGATGTATTTATAATAAATTATATGCATGGAACATAAATATGTTTTCAGGGACTACTACGTAATAAAAGATAAAATCATGCGGCACTTTTGTCTTTGCCGCACTCTTTACATGATGTGGTATATACGGGCTTTGAGCCGACTTCACACATCACTGCCGGATGATGGTCATTCCTCACTTATCTCCCCCGTGGCATCATCCAACAGAAATTTTCTTATTTTCTCGTCCTGTACCATACAGATTACATGGTAAAGCCTCTCATCCTCTATTATCATGCCATTATAAAAAAGATAATAATCGTCGTTCCACTCTGCCGCCCCGGCTTCCCCTTTGCTTTCGGATTCAGACAGAGCATAATAATAATCCGGAAGCGTCACCCCCAATAAAAGCTCGTAACCATCTTTCTGCCATTCAACATAAGGCAGCTTTTCCCGAACCGCCGAATCCCCGTCCACCACAATCTCTTCGCAGACACGGTCAAGAGCTTCCTCGGAAGAAATTCCGGATTTTATTTTATCATGGTAAATATAATAAGAACCGTCAAATAGGCTGATCCTTGGAAACGCCTTATGCGCCATATGCTCTGAGTCCTCCAGATCCACACGAACCATGAGCGATCCGTCCATGGCAATCGCATAACGCTGCCATGCACCGGTCTGCTCGTTTCGTATCTTCACATCATAGCCCTCCGCATAATTGTAATCATCCACATTTACCTGCTTTATCAAACTTAGATTCTCGTTATGATATTCGTAGATGTCTGTCTGCACTGTGCCTGAACTGCTTCCCCAGCCCACATTTACCATCAAATAACCGTCCTGTATAAAGGCACCTATGTAAGGATCACCACGCATGCCGCCGCTTGTGGCATCACCGAGATACGGCGTGTCCTCCTGCTCCATCCATGAGCCGTCCTTTTGCTGTAATAATATAAACATACGGCGCTCATTTGACGTATGATAACCACAAAAGGCATCACTATCCACCACGAAAGCGATATCCTGCAGCCCGTCGCTATTTAAGTCACCCTGAATAAAATCAATGCATGCAAACTCTTCCGCTTCAGGATAATGCTCCCCAAGCCAAGCTGCAATAAACACCTCTTCCTCCTCCGACACACCTCTATCTGTATACAAAAGCACCGGAACCTCCCATACCGGCTCTATGCTTTTGATCGGATTGCCGGACACTGCCGCATACATCAGTTCTTTAAAACAGGCAAAAATAAAATCATTTTCGCCTGTCTTATGCTTTTCTATCCTTCATTCCATTTCTTTTCCGAATTGACCTTTTTCCCACAATCTCCTCCACCCGGATCAAAAACAACAGTTCAACCAAAGGCTGAACTGTTGCTTAAATACCAAATAATGAATCGGTGCAAGTCTGGAAGAATCGCATCAGCGATTCTTCCCGGAATGACTTAGCTTTTCTTAGGTTGGGTACAAAGAGGGGGTGTTTACACACCCTCTTTCCAACCTTAGAAAATCTTCATTCCGTTCACACTTCCAAACATGCCGCCATCGGCGGCACAAACAATTTATGAATCGGTGCAAGTCTGGAAGAATCGCATCAGCGATTCTTCCGTGTGGAGAAGCTCTGCTCCGCAGAGCGTGAAATCACTTAGCGAGGTCTTTTCGAGCTTAGTGATTTCCTCCACACTTATGCCGTAAACTCAAACGTCAAAATCTCTCCACTATATAATACAATAGTCAGGGTATGGCTGCCCTGAGGAATGGAAACTGACGGATCCATCACTGTAAGCGTCAGCACATTGTCCTCCAGTCCCCCTTCAGAGCCATACTCCGCAATAAAGCCCAGCTTACCTGAGATTCCGCTGATCTGAGTCTCGCCGTTGTTATAATTCCCATTTATGGTCTGGTTGAACACCACCTGAAGCTTTGCGCCGCCTGAAGTTTTGAGAACCGTTACACCTGTAATCTTTGGCTGTGACGTATCATCCGGCGCCGGAGCGGTAAATTCAGGAATCTGCTTATAACTGTAGAAATCCTCCCTGTTGCCTTGCGCATCCTCCGACGCAAAGCAGAACCATTGTCCCTCTTTTACGCCCTGAACCGTTATATAATTCAGACCATAGCCTATGGAGATCTGTGTACCGTTGGCATAAATCTGCGCGGGATCTTTGGCAGTGATCGTACCCTCACCCTCTACCTCGTCCTGAATCATATAATAAAGGGTGCCTGCTTCGTCTGAGTTGACAACCACCTGTATCGTATCCGTATCTTTCCACTCAAAGCTTCTTGCATCAACTCTGGGTGCCTGCAAGTCAAGGTAACACGTACCTTTTAGCTGTGTACCGTCTTTCAGATTGATCAGAATCGTGTAAGTATTATTGCCCATAGGGATGCTGCCTCTTTGCATATACACACGATAAACCCTGTTATCCGAAGTCCTGACCTCTCCAAGCGTTGTCTTGCTCAGCGGGCAGCTTATATCAAACTGCTCCAAAGTCAGTCTTTCTGAAGCGGCAGTCTCCAGCTCTATCTCAAATCCATACAGGAATTCGCCGTTTTCCTGCTTCTCGGCGAATGCCTGAGCCCCTTTGATTGCACCTGTACTCTCCTCATAGACTTCTCCTCCAATGGAAAGGCTTTTTACCAATGTCGCCTTTTCCTCCGTGTTGACAGCCACATAATACATGGTGTATGGCATATCTTCGGTCAGGCCGGTAACGGTAAAGGCATTTTCATGCTGTTTCATCTCCGTCTTAACACCATTGTTGATGATTTCGGCTTCCGTAAATTCGGCTGATTCACCTGCGGAAGCCGCCTGTGCCGAAGCCTGCCCGTTTTCCCTTAAAATATAGTAAAAGTAACCGGGTTCATCTGAATTATAGGTAATTCTAGCCTCGACAGCACTGGTGCGGACAGCGTTAATACCCGCGATCTGTGCACAATCTGTCCTATAAACAAAGACCTTTGAGATCGAAGTACCGTCGGCAAGAGTGATCTGTATATCATATTCCTGATCCCTGTAATAGGTAGTTGCCAGATCATAAACCTTATTATCATTTGTGGACACAGACAGGATCGTCATATCGGAGCCGCCGCTGTTACAAATGATACTGAACGCCTCCAGTGCCAAAGACTGTTCCGTCTTCTGATTCAAAGTGACTCTGATGCGGCCGGTGCCCACAACCTCTACGCTCTGAATCTCAAAGCCTTCTATTTCAGGCTCTGCGAAACCGTTATCATCTGCCGCTTCTTCGGCAATTAGCCCGCTCTCGCCTCCGCCCTCTCTGCCTTCCTGCTTCCCGGATACTTCATAATGCTTATAAGCCGCCAACACATCCGTGCCAAAGGCCGCCTGCAAATCACTGTACCTGTTAAGATAATCCATAGGATCAAAGTCGGTGCCATTGTCTCTGTGCTCAAAGGCTCCATAGGAAAGATAATGTGTTACATAAGCATCCCAGTCATCCCCAAACGCATCCTGAAGATCCTGATAATTCTCCCTGTATTTGACTATGTCTATCATTCCATTCATTGTTCTGCCCTCTGAAAGCCCATACCTCATGAAATGATCCAGCAAAGCCGCCCTGTCATAGCCATATGCTTCCTTAAGATCCGGATACTTATCCGCATAATAATGTTCGTCAAAAACATCTTCTACGCTTGCTGCCTGCGTGTAACTGATGCTTCCCAGCGCTACCGCTCCCGCGGCTGCCGCGATGGCGATCCTCCTGCCTTTTTTTGCCGCCCTTATCAATCTTTTCCTGACTTCTTCCCTCATTGTCTTATTTTCCTTTCTATTTATATTTTTAGGCGTTTACAAAACGCCATTTTAGAAATTCGAGAATACTTCCATCTGTTTTTTCAGTTCCTCGACAATTTCCCTGTTTGTATCCATACGGCCCGTTATATCTGCCATATCTTCCACCAGACTCTTAGAGCTGCCCGCAGCTCCGGTAATACCGACAGCGCCCTCGTCAATTGCCTTTGTAATGCTTTCAATAGAATATGCAATCTCCGTCATGGAATTTCTAAGACGGTCCGTTCTACTGTTAAATGCATCGATCCGTTCCTTTACATAATCGGCATCTTCTTTGTACTGCCTTCCGGAGCGGACAAACTCGCGGAATTCCGTCAAAATAGTTTCGCTCAGATAGTCTGCCATATCCTGAGAATGCTTTGACAGGTTATGTACCGCATTTGTGACGATCTGATTGACCTCCTGAATGCGTCCGGCAGTTTCACTACAGGAATTTGCTAATGATTTGATTTCTGCCGCAACGGCAGCAAAGCCTTTCCCGGATTCACCTGCCCGCATAGCCTCTATGGAAGCGTTAAGGGCGATCAGGTCGGTAGTAGACGAGATCGTCACAATATCTTTTGTCAGTTTGGTAACCTGATCTACACTCTTACTGTTTTCGATAGCCTCTTCCAGTACTTTTAGGATATCGGCGGTTTTCTTTTGAATGACTTCTGTGTTCGTCTGTGCCGCTGCCTCCATCTCATTGGCCCTTATTTTCATGGCAGACGAATACTCCGTAATGGCGCCGCATTCTTCCGCCATATCATGAACGTCTTCTTTGATGCCTGCAACACTGCCGTTAATATTGGCCGCATTCTTTGCCACCTTCTGAATGGCCACGGACAGGGAGCCTGCAAGGACGGAAAGATTTCCGGCGTTTTTTCCCGATCTGCGGGTGTGCTTCAGCACTTCCGCCGTCACCCCGTCCAGCTTTCTTGAGCTTTCCTGCAATGTATCCACCGACCCCTTGATGGGTGTTATCACATATTTTTTGATAATACGGATGGCGGCAAGGACTAATATCAGACATGTTACAACCGATGCAACAGCGATAATCAATGAAACAATGTATACGAAAGAAAGCTTCTGCCTCGCATTGGCTGTCCTTGCGCTTTCCGCCTCATACAGCTCATCGGTATTGCTTGCTATGGCAGCCCCGAAACCGGCAACGTCACCGTTGGCATAAGCATAGGCATCTTGAGTCTTGCTGTCCGCACTTGCACATACAAGGTAAACCAACGCATGTTTAAAGGAATCATAGTTTTCCAGAAGCTGCGCATAAATCTCCTCTTCGTCCTCCGTAACATAATTTTCATATTCCTTTAAATATGCTTCCAATATTTTTTCTTCTTCTTTCATTTGTGCCACAACGGTAATCATGGTATTATAATCCGTTGCCACGATATGGGACAGAGCCATCTTGTGGATATTTGCGGTGGTATAACGGATATTCTGCAATGTCTCCATACCTACCATATAGTTATCTACGATTTTGGAAGCATTGGAATTTACATTGTTAATGCCGAAAACCGACAAGGCATTTGAAATCATTGCCACTATCCCCAAAAGGATGATGGGGAGTATGAGACGTTGTTGTATGGTAAATTTTCTCTTCATTTTCCATTTATAAATCCTTTCGATAGTTCTATCTTGCAGAAACGCCTTCTGCCAGCTCGTCTAATTGATCCTGCAGATCCCGTCCGGAAGGATTTCCTGCAGCCATGTTTTCGGCAAACTTCGAAACAGGATCCCAGAACTTGCCGCCTATCCGCTGGAGCTGAGAGAATACGGACTGTTCCAAAAGAGCGTTGATCGCCGGTGACTGCTTAATCTCTGCGGAATCCGCCACAGCGATATTTGAAGGGCCCTGACCCCGCATTTCGAAGCGGAGCCGCTGGTTCTCTTCATCCGTAATCCATTCGGCAAGTCTGGCTGCCCATTCCGGATATTCGGAATAAGCATTTACGCCGATCAGTTTACAGCCGGAGAAAGAAGCCATCTGAATCTGGCTGCCGCTGCAGCTATATGTGGGCAGTTTGGCAGCTCCGGTATTATCACCCCAGACCTCCTTTACCGCCACGGAATTCCATACGCCGCTGACACCCGCGATCACGGAACCGTCCTTCACTCCTTTTAGGAACTCTTCATCCGTACAGCTGGCAAAGCCCGGACTTTCCGCAATCCGGAGCATTGCACGGGCTACATCAATGCCCCGGATATCGCCGTCTGTCCGGTTCCATGTGCAATAGTTAGTGATTCCGTCATCGTTAAGTCCCACTTGCAGCCCCGTATTTCCGAAGAATGAATACACATACCAGGCCGAAGACCAGTCCATGGTAAATAACTTCCCGTTTGACGCCGCGGCTTCCAGTATACCGTCCAGCGTCTCCGCCTGCTCATCTGTGATATATCGCTTGTTATAATATAAGAAGTATCCGTTATCCGCAGTCAATGGATATGCATATAGTTGATTATTTACCGTGACTGCCTCCACCGTGCTTGAAAGATTTCTGTCCCTGATCTGCTCCGCATTCTCAATCGGCTCCAATGCTCCGGCTGCCGCCAGAGTATTCAGCTGGTCGTCGGCAAAAGTAAATACATCCGCACCTTCTTCCAATCCGCCGATCAAAACGTCTTTACACTGGGATTCTCCCTGTACTTCGAATGAAATCCGAAAATCCGCCTCTCCCTGATAGTTTGACTGAAAGCTCCGGATGATCCGGGTCATCAGTTCCTCATCTTCTTCGGCACCCCAGACCACCAGCTCGACTTTGGGGAGTTCCGTATTCTCCAGATACGTTTCCTCCGCCGTACCACATCCCGTAAACGCTGCGGCACATAAAATGCACGAAAGCAATCCTCCTATTCTTTTTCTCATAAACACCCCATCCTTATATGTTTCGGTAATAAAATCAAATCCGCAAAACGGATTTTAAGCGCAAAGCACGGCAGCCGCCGAATTCTGCGTCAGCAGAACCATTATACCATTGATACTAACTGTATGCAATTATAAGGATACATACCACTTACAGACAGACTGCATAAAATTGCTTTTCACACCCACGCCGCCGCGAGGCGATTTCTGTGCATAGGTTGCCGTGAACGAAGTAAACCTCAGAGCCACTTATCCCGGACAGCCGGCAGAAACCCGATCCCCCTCCGCAGAAACAGTCTCCTCACCGGAAATCTCCTTCCATGCTATCACCCTGCTGCAGCGGGCCACGGAGGTTTCTCTGTGAGTTACCATAATAAAGGTCTTCCCTGCAGTTTCTTCCTGAAGCAGCAGATTGAGGATCTCACTCTCATTCCGGTAATCCAGCGCGGAGGTGGCCTCATCAAAGACAATCAGTTCCGTGTCTTGTAAGAACAGCCTTGCGATCAGCAGACGCTGCTTCTGCCCGCCGGACAGTTTAATGCCGTTCTCCCCGATCACTGTCTCAAAGCCCTGTTCGAGGCTCCGTATAAAGTCCATGATATTGGCTCTGACACAGGCCGCCCTCAGCTCCTCTTCTCCGGCGTCCGCCTTGCCAAACAGCAGATTTTCCCGGATCGTAAGATTAAACAAAACTGATTCCTGCATTAAAAAACCCGCTTTTGCATAGATATCCTGTCTGCGGATCCGATCCATGGGCAGACCGTTCCACAAGATTTCTCCGCTATCCGGCAGGAGACAGCCCGCCGTCAATTTTATCAGTGTGCTCTTTCCGCAGCCGCTCTCCCCTTTAATCGCAACGGTTTCTCCCCGCTCTATTTTCAGATTACAATCCCGTAAAATATTTTTCCGGCCTGCCCCATAGGAAAAGCCGATATTGCAAAACTCCACACTTTCAAAATGCTCCAGCCCATACGGCCTCTCCGGTGACTGCAGTTCCATAATCTCCTTCAGCCTCTTCAGAGACGCCTCTTGCTCTCCCCGCTGCATATAAATATCCGATATCTGCAGCAGCCGGTTCACAAAATCCCCATAGTACTCCATAAAGGCCAGCAGTGCGGGCACAGTAGCCATCTCCTGAATGACCAGAATGCCTCCCAGCAGATAAAGCCCCATCTTGGTCAGAAATACATCCTTAAATGCCAGAAAAGTTCTGTTCAAGAACCAGAAAATATGGGATTTCAAGAACGCATCCCCCAGTTCCTTCCACAATCCCTCAAACTGTTGCTGCTGCCTTTCCTCCTGACAGTTGGATTTTACCTCTTTCCAGAAAAACATATTGTGGATCATGAAATCATTGTATTTTCCCAAAATCTCCCTGCGGCGTTCGTGCTGCAGGTTACTTTTGCTTTTGATAGTGCGTGTAATGTAAAAGGATAACGGAAGCAATAGGAAGCTGACTGCTGCCAGAATCCAATTCAGGTAAAACAATATTCCCGTCATGACGGGCACACTGATTGCCGCCACCCACAATTCCAGCCTCTTCTCCCAATACAATACCACATTCTCCGTGTCCTTATGCAGGCGCTCCTTTAACTCTCCGGCCGTATACCGGGCCAGTACCTCCACATCCAACTCATTGTATTTTTCCAGAACACGGTTCTTCGCCTCCAGTGTCATTGCAGGAAATATTCTGTTATAGACCTGCTTAATCAACACCGACACTAATGCTTTCACCGCAAATACCGCCACATACAGAGCCACTACACCCCAGAGCCAGCCAAGCCTTTTCTTGGTAATCACCTCGTTCAAAAAAAGCAGATAGCAGTATGGAGGCAATAAAAGCAGTCCCGCTTTTATAAATTGGAGCACTATATATAAAAGAATTTTCCCTCTGTAAGATTTCATGGAAATACAGCTATCCATACAATGATTCCGCTCCTTTCCCGTCAGACTTCCAGTCATGCCGCCATCCGCATTCCCCATGGGCTGCCGCAGCCTGCCGATATTCCTCATAAAGGCTCTTGTACAGTTCATTTTCCCGCATCAGGCAGTCATGTTCTCCCACCGCCGCAACTCTTCCCTGTTCCATGACCACTGCCTTCCCCGCTGCAAGTACCGTAGAAAAACGATGAGCCACGGAAAGGATTGTGGTATCGGGAAGTCTGTCATACACAAATGCATTTACTTCCTTCTCCGTGGCCTCATCCAGTGCGGAAGTAGCCTCATCCAAAAGCAATATCTTCGGCTTCCTGAAGATGCATCTGGCAATGGCAATTCTCTGCTTCTGCCCGCCGGACATTTCTCTGCTGCTGCCGCTGCCGATCACCGTATCCAGCCCCTCCGGCCATTGTTCCGCCATTTCCTTTAATTTCAACCCCTCCAAAATTTCCCATATAAGGGCATCCTGCCTCCGGTCCTCCGACAGAATGATATTTTCCCGCAGGCTTCCGTGAAACAGGCCGTTTTCCTGCCATACCACCGCAATCTGCCGCCGCAGACCGGCTAAAGTATACTCTGTCAGTGGCACATCATCCACCCGGATCTCACCTTCCCAAGGCGCATAAAAACGACAGAAAAGCTGCAGCAGCGTGCTCTTCCCTTCTCCGCTTCTTCCCACAAATGCAACCTTCTCCCCCGGCTCTATATTCAGGCTGAATTTTCTCAAGACATACTCTGTCCCGACGGCGCCGGATTCTTGCCTGTCAACGTTCCGTACGCCGGTTCCCTGCTTTTCAACGTTCTGCACGCCGGTTCCTTGCTTTTCAACGTTCTGCACGCCGGTTCCCTGCTTTTCAATGCTCTGCATCCCGGCTGCCTGCCCGTCATATCCAAAGGATACTTCCTTAAAGCAGATACTTCCCTTTCTGATCTCAATATCCTCCGCCCCCGGAAAGTCCTCTTCCGTCTCCCATTCCAATAATTCTTCCACACGGCCGATGCCCGCCAGATTACCTGCGATATCCGTGATCTTTTTCCCCAAGGCGTTATAATAGGACGCACAGGTGGCAAAATAGGACGCACAGGCAACGAACTGTCCCACGGTTATGGTATTTCTGACGATGCAGAAAGCCGCAATACAATAGATGCAAAGCTGTCCCAGCAGAGTCAGGGCTTCGTTTACATTTACGGAGGCCAATTCCTGATAGCCCGCCGCAATCTCTTCCCCTATCACTTTTCCGGTCTTATTTTCGTAATCACTCTTTACCTTATTCTGTGCATTCAGCAGCTTCCATTGGGATATTCCCGTCATCATTTCCAGAATCCATGCCTCTGCCAGCCCCTTCTGCTTCCGGATATTCCGCTGACGCTCTTTCAGCTTTGCCGCAAAATGGCGGATGGACCATGCCATCACGGGAGTCAGCACAATAGCTGCCAGTCCTAACAGCCGATTTGTATACAATAAATATCCTATGGCGATAGCCAGCTGCAGAAAATTAGCCAACACATAGAACAGACTCCTATGTATAAATTCCAAAAAGCACTCCGTGTCGTCCATAATGCGCTTCATTACATCACCGCTCTTGATGTTCGCCCAGACAACGGCTTTCAATTGTAACAGATGTTTGAAACAATGTTTTCGAATATCAACCACATAAGAAGCCTTCAGATGCGCCCACAAATAATTCAGCACACCGTGGCCGCATTGGTTCAGAAAGTACAGACCTGCATACAAGAAGAAATACAACAGAAACCCTTTCATCTGCTGTTTATAAAAAATTTCATCCACAATCTTCCCTGTAACATAAGGAAACGCCGCCCCCGATACTGTACCGAACAGCACGGAAAGCAGCAAAAGAAGGAACCGCCCTCTATATCCTTTTGTCGTACCGTAAATAAACTTCATCTCCCATACCCCGTTTATGTAAAAATTGTCCCAGCGTACTGACCGTATTACATTTCGCGCAACATGGTCCGCAACTTATCTATTGGAAACCTTTTAACTATGATACCATAGATTGCTTCGCATGTCATGCTCCTGCAATCCTAAAGCACCTCAAATCCTCTCATTTTGTTACTGTTCACTCCGTTCACAGCAACCTATGCACAGAAACCGCAAAACCTGCAATTCTTCAAAGAATGGTTACTGCCAAAAACAGAGAGGTACTATGCCCTCCCTGTCCAAAAGTATAATATATTTATTCTATTATAGGCGCATCTGTTTTGTTATAACTCTTCCGGACACAAATTGTACTTTGGTTTTCACCGTCTGTAATGAAAAAATCACGTATCTCATTTATGTCGGACGTTCTATCTTCATCGGAACTGATTGTGATCCGGTAGCCATCCACCTCATAAGTCACATTGTACCATTGGTCATTAACTCCCTTTTGGTCGGTGCTTCGAACCCCATTGGATTTTGCATATTTTATTATCCAGTCCATAAATGACGTTGATGCTCCTACATCATAACCGTCAATAAAATCCGGCTGAATACACAGCAGCCACATTGCCTTTCCCACGTCATTATCCATATGTAACTGAGTCAGTTCCGAGGCGAGGAATTTATATCCTTTCGAGGAATGGAGATACACATAATATGACTCTGCTCTACTCATATTTTCCTCGTCACACATTTCTGCCGTTAATGATTGATCCCTTATTCTGGAACGCAATTCCCTATATGGAGCATTATAAGTATAGTACAATGCATATCCTATGGCCAGACAAATAAAAATTCCCAAAAGAACCTTTCTCCACGACCGTATGGCATTCCTTTCTTTTTCACGCAAAATCGTGTATTCCAGACACTTTTCTTCAACAGAAGCAACCTCAGGCGCCGATTTATTTTCTTTGACCAGACTCAAATAGTAATTACACTTTTCGGTATTATCGGCAATATTATAGCTTTCTGCAATATGAAGTATTTCACTTTCAATTTCTTCTATTTCGTGCAGATCGCTCTGCATTTCGTTCACTTTACAGAAACAGTCCTGTAATTGCTCTTTACCGGCAAGTGTTTCCATAAGCCGGCAGAAGTGTAAAGCCTGTTTTGTGGCGCTTTTGCTAATTCCTTTCTTTCTAAGCTCTTGCAGCCTGTTTACATAATGCTTTTCTCTATCTGCAAGTTTTTTTAAATTTGCCGCTTCTTTTTTTGCTTTTCTGCGGTTTTTTAATCCGCTTATCAGCAACCGCAAGGAAGAAATAAATGGGGTTTTAATTTTTGCAATTGCTAAATACAGTAAGATACAATCCCCTACTACTGCCAAAATAACCAACAATCCATTATCATCGAAATATAAAGTTTCTCCTGAATATATCATTTCTACTATCATTATATTTCCACAGAAAAAACCCATTACTATCAAAACTAATAGCACTGCTAATACGACTACCCCCATATCGTTTCCACCTGTCACTCTCTTTCCGGATCAGCGCTGCCCTGCACCGTTTCACAAAACTCTTCCTCAAAATATCCAAAACAAAGAACCGCCTTTATAGGCCGCTTCCCGTTTTAACATATTACCAAATGTCAGGCAAATGGCAGCAAATCTTTTGCTCTGACCTTAATCAAATTTCCGCCTTCATCGTTCACGATTACTTTAATATCGGGGCAATATTCATATAACATTTGCCTGCAGTTCCCACAAGGCGGGATAACACGGTTCAAGTGCTTTTCATGGACTGCCACTATTGTATCAAAATCCCTTTCACCTGCTGAAACAGCAATGCCCATTGTTATGTATTCTGCACAAGAACCATGGATTCCGTCACAATTTACGCCCTTATAGATATTACCATTCTTACATAAAATTGCGCACCCGACCGTATGATTGTATACACCGTCATCAAAATTCTCTCTTAACACCTCAAGAGCAATTTCTATTAACAATTTATCCTTTTCATTCAATTCATATTTTTCCATTGGAATTCCCCTGTCTCCGAATGTACACTCACACAAAAGCAATCATTCTTTATAAGCGCCGCTGCGTTAAGCCAGCTCCCTCTTTCGTTTCTGCCGCTTATAGATTAGAATGGCAATATATACCCCCAGAAAACCCAAAATAATTGCCACCAGCACCATGGATTCCCCGGGACCGCCCATCTTCACTTCCGCCCACAATTGATCCACCAATTTACTGGTATTTTCGGGCAGATTCACAAATACCTCCGTGCGCTCCAATATCTCGTCATCCGGATAATAAACGGGGCTCTCCACCATCTCTTCGTCCATATATGCCTTCGCGGCGCTCTCCGGCGTGGAATACCCCACATAATTCATGTTGGCGCCGGCAATTTCGGGATCGCACAGGAAATTGATGTATGCCTCCGCTTCCGCCTTGTGGCTGGAAGTAACGGGAATGCACATGGCATCCACAAAATAATTGGTTCCCTCTTCCGGCACCACGAACCGGATACTGTCACTGTTTTCAACCAAAATAGCCGCGTCTCCGGAATAGTAAGGCGCAATCCATGCCTCGCTGCTCTCCATTTTGTCAAAGATCCGATCCATGACATAGGCCTGCACCAGAGGCTTCTGCTGCTTTAACAGAGCCGCCGCTTCCGCCCAGTCATTTTCGTCGGTGGTATTTACCGACTGCCCCAGCATAAACTGTGCAATCGCAAAGGAATCTCTGGGGTTGTCAAACATCAGTATCTTCCCCGCATAACGGTCATCCCACAGAGCCGACCAGCTTGTGATTTCCTCCTCGATATAGTCCGTATTGTAAAACAGACCCACCACCCCCCAAGTATACGGCACCGAATAGCGGCTGCCCGGGTCGTAGTCAGGATCACGGAAGCGTTCATCAATGTATCGGTAATTGGGAATATTGGAAAAGTCCAGCTGAGCAAGCATCTTTTCGTCAATGAGTTTGGACACCATATAATCCGAGGGAATGATCACGTCATAATCCGCCCCGCCGCCTACCAGCTTGGAATACAGCGCCTCATTGCTGTCAAAGGTGGTATAGTTAACCCGGATCCCTGTACGCCGGGTAAATTCTTCATTCACATCCGGCGAACCGTCCGTGCCGTTGGCAATGTACTCACCCCAATTATACACATTTATGGTAACTCCTCTGTCCGGAGCCGCCGCTTCATCGGTTTGACTTGTTCCCTCAGGAACAGAATTCTCCCCGGCCAGCACTGCCTGAGCCGGAACCGATGTCAGACAGAAGGCCATACAAAGAATCGTACACAGATTAAATCGTATAAAATACCTTTTTTTCATTTGTATTCCTTTACACTCCCTCTTTGTACATACCATTTTACATGCCTTCATGATATTCCGAAAGCTTTTCCGTCTTCCGTTCCTTAGCGTTCCGTGCATTGATAATAATCAACAGAACCATTACCACCGCGAACATCACCGTAGACAGCGCATTTATCTCCGGGCTGATGCGCTTCCGGGTCATGGAGTAAATGTAAATAGGCAGTGTCTGTGTGGTTCCGCTGGTGAAATAGCTTATCACAAAATCGTCTATGGAAAGTGTAAATGCCATGATCAGTCCTGTCACGATTCCGGGCATGATCTCCGGCAGCACTACCTTAAAGAAAGCCTTCACCGGGGGACATCCCAAGTCCTGAGCCGCTTCATAAAGGTTGGGATCCATCTGGCGCAGCTTAGGCAGCACGGACAGTATCACATAAGGCAGGCAGAAGGTGATATGCGCCGCGAACAGCGATCCCATTCCCAGACTCCTCCCGCCAAACAGTCTCACCGCAGACACAAACAACAACATCAGCGACACACCGGTGACAATCTCCGGATTTACCATAGGAAAATTTGTAATGTTCATCATAATACGTCTGGGCAGCCGTTTCATGGAATTAATACCGATGGCCGCCATGGTTCCCAGCACGGTGGATGCCGCCGCGGATACTACCGCAATAAGCAGTGTGTTGCATAGAGCTTCCAAAATCAGCCGGTCCTCGAAAAGCTTCCGGTACCAGCGCAAGGAAAAGCCGCCCCACACCGTGCGGCTGGCGGTCTCCGAATCGTTAAAAGAAAACACGATCAGCACCAGAATCGGGGCATATAAAAACAGGAATATGAGAAAGGTGTAAATGCGTGCTCCGGCCTTCTTCATAACAACATACCTCCTCCTGCCGCTTCGCCGTCATCGAACTGGTTCATAATGCCCATACAGATCAAAATAATCACCATCAATACCAATGACACGGCCGAACCCAGATTGGGGTTGTAGGCGCTGCCCAGAAACTGCATATCGATCAAGTCTCCGATCAGCAGATTGCCTCCTCCCCCCAGCATTTTGGAAATAATAAACGTACTGACTGCCGGAACGAATACCATAGTCACACCGGAAATCACTCCGGGCATACTCATGGGCACCACCACCTTCAAGAAGACTTCCCTACTGTTGGCTCCCAGATCCTGAGCCGCCTCTATCACGCTCTTATCGATTTTAGTCAGCACCGAATACAGAGGCAGAACCATATACGGAATATAATTGTAAACCATGCCCAGCACCACCGCCCCCGCAGTGTTAATCATATGTATCCGGGGCAGCCCCAGAGCGCCCAAAACCGAATTAATCAGGCCGTTGTCTTCCAGCAGCGTCATCCACGCATAAGTGCGCAGCAGGAAATTCATCCACATAGGCAGCATTACCAGCATCACTATGACATTCTGGCGTCTGGCATTCATTTTTGCAATGATGTATGCCAAAGGATAGCCCAGTCCCAGAGATACCACGGTAGCCACCGCACCCAGCCAAATGGAACGCAGGAATACGTTGGAGTATTGCCCCACGCTTAAAATGTTCTCCAGCGTAAAGCTGCCTGATTTATCCGTAAAGGCAAAATAACCTACCAGCAGCATGGGCAGCACAATAAACACCGTCATCCAGACCGTGTAAGGGGCGGAGAGAAATTTGGAATCAGACTTCATCGGCACTTCCCTCCTCTTCTGCCAGTGCCTCACTGGAAGCATTCTTGTCTTCTCCCATTTCATCACTGAAGGTACTGTAATCGCCAAACGTACCGGAATATTCCGACTTTGCCATGACATGGATATCATTAGGGGTAAGGGACAGCCCTATACGGTCGCCCGTCTCACGGCATTCCGTAGACTGTATCATCCACTTAAAGCCCGCCACATCCACAATGATCTCATAGTGCACTCCTTTAAAAGTCACAGCCGTAACCTCTCCGGTAATCAAAGAGGACTCCGGCTCTACTACTTTGATATCTTCGGGACGTATCACTACATCCACGGGAGTATTGCTGCCGAATCCGCCGTCCAGACAATGAAAAATATGTCCGGCAAATTTCACGGAATAGTCCTCCAGCATCATACCGTCCAGTATATTGGATTCCCCGATGAAATCCGCCACGAAAGCATTCTCCGGCTCATTGTAAATATCCGTGGGGGTGCCGATCTGCTGTATCATACCCTTGTCCATTACCACCACGGTATCGGACATGGACAGCGCTTCTTCCTGATCGTGGGTGACAAACACAAAGGTGATCCCTGTCTGCTGCTGTATTTTTTTCATTTCTGCCTGCATATCCTTGCGCAGTTTCAGATCCAAAGCGCCCAAAGGCTCGTCCAGCAGCAAAACCTTCGGCTCGTTGGCCAGCGCCCGGGCTATAGCCACCCGCTGCTGCTGCCCGCCGGAAAGCTGGCCGATGCCCCGGTGGGCATATCCGGTCATATCTACCATGGCTAACATCCTGTGCACGGTTTCTTTAATTTTCTTCTCGCTGCATCCCTTCAGCCGCATACCGAAAGCAATATTATTGTAGACATTCAGATGCGGAAACAGGGCATACTTCTGAAAAATAGTGTTGACCTCCCTCTTATGCGGGGGCAGGCTTGTAATATTTTTGTCATAAAAAAAGACATCCCCCGCATCCGGTTTGATGAAACCGGCAATGGTACGCAGAGCAGTGGTCTTGCCGCAGCCGGAAGGACCTAACAGGGTAACAAATTCCCCGTCATGTATCTTCAGGTTAAACCCTCCCAAAACCTGCTCCCCATCATAGGAAACGGTGATATCTTTTAAGGAAATAATAGTATTTTTCAATGAATGCTTCTCCTTTGCGGTGGCGTGTCGGACGCGAATAAGCAGACTCGGAATTTTTTGCTTCCCAGTGTTGTCCGTCATATGCACTCTCTTCCGGCTGCGTGTACATGCACAACAGCCGATTACGGCATATTGACTCTGCTCATTCGCGAAAATGAGCTGCGTGTCTGTATTATTCACACATAACCCGACCCGGTTTTTATCCGATTGCCTCCCGCAAAGGACGGTATAATATTTCGCGCTTCCGTAAACCGCTTGAAAACTTTGGCAAAGAAACCGAGCCGCTTTTATGGCCACACTTCCCGTCAAAAGCATGACCTTTTTCAGATGCAGACGCAATGACATAACTATAAGGGATATCGGGGGGTTTTGTCAATCGTTTCCCCTTATTTTCCGCCCTTATCTTAACTTAGCAGAAAATGCAAAGAAATCATTTTTATTTTGTAGTATATTAATCAAGGAGATTCCTTGAACCGCACAGGTCAAAGCCGGAGGCTCCGCAGCGTAAGGGTTCATGCAGACACTGAACCCTTACGAGAATGCACACAAAACGCGTAAAGAATACGTTTTGGCACCCGCATATCTCGTAAAATCGCATGAGGACATGATTTTGACTTCGCGGGAGAGGCTGTCTGAACCGTTACTCCGCAACAATAATTTATGCTGGCAGGAAAGGAGAATCTATGGACTGGCTGAATGGACTAAACCGCGTTATGAGATATATCGAAGAAAATCTGACGGAGCAGCTGGACAAGGAAATACTGGCGCGCATGGTGGGCTGTTCCATCTATGAATTTTCACGAGTTTTCTCTTTTTTGACAGGAATGTCCGTCTCGGAATACATCCGCTGCAGACGTCTGTCACAAGCTGTGTTCGATATACAGGGGGGCAAGGAGAAGATTGTGGATATTGCCTTTAAATACGGATATGAATCCCCGGCTGCCTTTACCAGAGCCTTTAAAGAACTGCACGGTACGACACCTTTGTCTGCCCGCGGAACAGGAATCTCCCTAAAGACCTACCCTCCCATGTCCTTTTCCCTCACTGTAGAAGGCGCCCAAAGCTTAAATTTCAGAATCGAGAAAAGAAGCTCTTTTCAGATCGCAGGGCTGGCAGGCTGGGATGAAGAATGCAAGGCTGGTGAAAGCCTCACTCCTCTGTGGCGTACTTTTATGGAAAAATACAACTCATCTTTTTGGAACGGTGGCGGCGCGGACGGATATTATACAGCGCCCTTCTGGCAGGTAGGCGCCTATTGGTTTGAGCCGGTCAGCGGAAGAACAAAGACTATCATCGGAGCGGAGTATAAAGGAAGAAAACCGGAAGGTACGACGGTAGAAACCATTCCCGCCGCCACATGGGCCGTCTTCTCCATCACCTCTCCCACGGGGATAGAATATGTGCCTGCCGCTTACGCCAAAATCATGACAGAGTGGTTTCCGGCAAGTCAATATCAAAGGGATGAGCAGACGCCAAGCCTTGAAGTCTTTCCGAAAGGAGATGCGGCCAAAGAAAGCTACACATGGGAGATTTGGATGCCCATCAAAACCTCATAGCAAAAAGAAAGGAAAACAACCGAATGAATGAGACGATTTATCAGCCCTATCTGGAAACCAGTGTTTATACCTATCCGGGCGCATACAAAGAATATCTGGCCTCACTGCCGGATAACATTCCGTCTCTGGGTATGCTGGTCTGTGATCAGCTCACCCACCCCACACTGTTGTATACGCCGCCCTCACCTTATCTGGAGAATACCTACTTTGGGAAATTTGCTTCTTACCCCAAAGAGCGTTTTAAAGATGAGGACGAACTGTTTGTCACCGCTGCGGCTATGGCGGCAGAAATTTTCCGTTTGGATGAAAGAGGCTTTGTCACCGGAAAGGATGTTACAAAAAGAATTACCGTGTCCTGCCGCCACGCTTCCGTATTATTCAGCGCAATTCTGAAAGCCAAGGGAATTCCCTGCCGCTCAAGGGCGGGCTTCGTTGATTTCGGAAACGACGGAGACTGCTACATAGAACACTGGGTAAACGAATACTGGAGCTTTACGGATAACAGATGGGTACTGGTTGATGTGGATGGATATTATGAATACGAGCGGCGGTTCGGCTACAGCCAGTTTGACCTGCCGCGCCGCAAATTTCTTACTGCCTCAGAAGTCTGGCTGAGGCTGAGAGACAATACGTTAACCCCCAAAATAGTGTTGTATTCCACCGAACAGGATATTTTAGAAGGGGTCTGCGGATATCTGTTTATGGACTTCCACGCACTGATGAATAATGAAATATTTTATTCTCATCAGCCGAAATACCTCCGCCACAGATTTCACCTGCTGAACCGGGAAGAATTGACGGAACTCGACCAGCTGGCTCTGCTGATGCAAAATCCGGATACCGTCATTCATCGGAAACAGGAGCTTATAAAGTCTCATGAGCATTTTTTCATCTTGACAAACAGCAATATGAATGAGCTTTCTGACTATTATGAGATAAATAATCCATAAAAATATACGTTTTGACAGCAAGTATCCTCGATTTTAGCTTTTTATCATTTGGCTGCGGGAGGCTTCCTTCCGCAGCCGGTAACAGCTCCTTTACAATCAAAGACCCCGCAGCAAGCTGACGGGGTATCAATCTTGCAACGCAGCAAGCTGCGGGGTATTTGACCCTCGCGGCATTCGCCAAATGCCCGTGCAAGCACGGCACTTGGCTCATTGCTCGCGGGAATAAAATAGAGCGCATAGATTTCTATACGCTCTGACGCTGTCTTACTTATTCAGTTATGATTATGATAATAGTGTTTAGGCAAACGGAAATTTAACTACCTCTTAATTAGTCGTTTGATTTTGGGAAGTATGAAACTCCCTAACAAATATAAAATACACAGATATACAAATAGATTTCCAATATACGAATAAAGAGTAAATCGCCCTTTCGTGATAACCTGTGCAGATAATGTCTTTGTATCAGACTGAAAGTAATCGGTCTGTGCCAGCACACTGCCTCTAAAATCTGAAACAATCGACATTCCGTTATTTGTATGTCTGATTATATTACTTCCATTTTCAACCCCACGCACAATCGCTGTCTTTGCAGCTAATAATGTCATTTCTTTCCAATCCGAGGCTGGAACAATTAGTATATCTACGTTATCTCTACCTGCCTGCTGTATTTTGGACAAAAATGCCATATCAGAACATATAAACGACGCAATTCTACCATATTCTGTATCAAAACTTTTTAGTATTCCATCTCCTTTTTGGCACATTTCTCCGATTGAACGTCCATACTTAAAATATTCGGATATTAGTTCTCCTTGTGGATTAAATGCTACCGTTTTATTTTCCTTTAAGTCCACATAAGGAGTTTTCACCAGTAACGAAACAATCAAATATATTTCTTCCTGTTTTGCCATATCCGAGGCTCGTTGCAGCAGCATATCTTCATCTTGTTTTAGAACCGCTCCATTCAGTTCCGACCAAAAAACAATCTTTGCACCTGCTTGTGCTTCCAACCCGGTTTTTAGGAAAAGTTCATCCGCTACTGATGATAGTTTACTCCTTGCATTTGTAATATTTTCATCCGTAAATGTATTGGTATAAAATGTAGAATATACATCTTCATCATTATTTAACAGCTCTGAAATCGGAACAGTTACTCCAGCGATCCTGATACTTTTATCTGAATTTCCTGCAAAATGAAACATAACAACTCCATAGACAAATACCAATCCAATTACAGAACCATATACGATTATGTATTTTCTGATGTATTCTTTTTTGCTTTTATTGTTCCAAATCCATATAACCATTGCCGCCGTCCAATACATTAAAAAGGTGATTCCGTAAATCCCTGTTACCGTTACTATTTGCAGCAGATATAGATTTTGGTATTGTGTATAAGCGTCAGACAGCCCTCCCGATATAGGGTATATCAGATAAATGATATACTCTATTGATACCATTATACTCGCAAAAATAATAGTATCTTGAAATCTCATTTTTGATTTCGACCA
>CAJUTJ010000134.1 GCA_910589655.1 uncultured Acetatifactor sp.
GAAGTGTGAAAGGAATGAAGTTTCTCTAAGGTTGGAAAGAGGGTGTGTAAACACCCCCTCTTTATACCCAACCTAAGAGAAGCTAAGTCATTCCTCGAAGAATCGCTTGCGCGATTCTTCCGGCCTTGCGGCAATTCATTGATTGTTTGTGCCGGCTGTGTCGGCATGTCTGGAAGTGTGTAAAGAAATTCTAAGCGGCCAAGGTACGCCCGCTAAGAATTTCTAAGTTACACACAGAAGAATGCCAAGGACAGGCATTCTTCACATAGATTGTTTGTGCCGCCGAAGCGGCATGCCTGTAAGTTTGGAAGTAAACTTCCAAATATTGAAATTAGTGCCTGCCAGTGGCAGGCATAGGGGTGTAAATATGGAAGTTAAGAAAATCATTGCTCTATATCTGCGTCTGTCCAAGCATGACGAGGATATAGAGGAAGACATGGAGAGTAACAGCATTGGCAATCAAAGAGAGATTTTGCGGGAATATGTAAAAAGACATCTGGATACAGTGGGATACGAAGTGCGTGAGTTTGTGGACGACGGATTTTCCGGCACATCCATGGAGCGTCCAGCCATGCAGGCTTTGCTGAAAATGGTGGAAGAAGGGAAAGTCTATGCCATTGTGGTAAAGGACCTGTCCAGGTTTGCAAGAAACTATCTGAAATCGGCCTATTACATGGAGAAAGTATTTCCCGCTTTCGGAGTCCGCTTTATCTGCGTGAATGACAGCTATGACAGTGACAGTATTGCCTATCAGCTGCCGGGAATGGATATGGCCTTTAAGGGTATCATCCATGACTATTACTGCAAGGAACTGTCCAGGAAACTGAAGGTGGCCCGCAGGCAGCAGGTGGAAAAGGGAAAATGTATCTTTGCCAAGCCGCCGTATGGTTACTGGAAATCGGAGACAGAAAAGGGAGTGCTGGTGATAGATGAAGGTACGGCGCCAATCGTAAAAGATATTTTCCATCAATATTTACAGGGAATGTCCGCATACGGGATTGCACAGGAGTTAAACAGGAGAGAGCTCCCGTCTCCCAATAAGCGTTTGATAGCAGCAGGGATGCTTACCTTTCGGGATGAACAGTATGTGAAAGGAATGTGCTGGAATGGCGGCGCAGTGCTTTCTATTCTCCGCAATCAGGTTTATATAGGCGATATGGTGGGCGGAAAGGAAGAAAGAGTCAAAATGTGCGACAAAAACTGTAAGAAGAAAGACAGGGAAGAATGGATCATCGTGCAGGGGACTCATGAACCAATCATTGATAAAGAAGTTTTTTATCAGGTTCAGGATATGCTTACAGGAAAATCGAAAAACCGGGACAGGAAAGCAGGAAGCCCTGCAGCATTTTCCGGCAAGCTGATTTGCGGCAGATGCTACGGAAACATGACGAAAAGCGGCGGGCATAAGGGAGTGGAATATTATTCCTGCCCAAGATGCCGGACCATGGGAAGAAAAGGCATGACAGCCCATAGTGACTTTCTGGAGAAACGAATTCTGGAAAAAATCGCAGGCCAGACCATACCGGAAAGCCTGATGCAAGGTTTCTTGGTTTCTGCGCCTCAGGTTGATCTCGTGAAAACGAGTCGGGAGGATAAAAAGGAAAAAGAAGCACAGAAGGAGGCAGGAATCCGAGGCCAGATGTTGCTGGCGGATTATGAGATGTACGCGGAGGGGCTGATTACAAGAGAGGAATATGAGGAAAGGAGAAGGGCGTTACATGAAAAGGCGGTTTGCAGAGAAACAGATACGGTATCACAGAAGGGAGTGAAAATTGCAGAGAGCACCCATACGGAGAGAAAAAAGGAGGTGTTTGGAGGTGACAGCAGGCTCACATTTGAAGTCGTAGACTATTATGTAGAGAAAATAGTAGTAAACGGCACAGAGGACATCAAGATTGAATGGAGGGAGGGCAGGTAACAGGTACTATACTGAAGAGTACAACCGCTCTTCAGAAAAAAAGATTTTTTTCAAAATGACACCGCATTTATTTTGTGTTAAAATACAAGGAGAAAAGAGATGGAAGGAATTGCTTACCAAAACAAGGACATTTTATTCAAGATTTTAGGCCAGACTTATAAAGAAAAGAGTTTTGCGGCCTATGGCATTGATCTTCCGCGCATTCGTGCGCTTTTGCCAACAGATCTGCCTAAAATATCGGCAAATGAAAAAAGCGTTGATAATCTGTTCCTTTTAGAGGATGGAACATATGCGATTGTGGATTACGAGTCAGTCTATAAAAGAATCAATAAAATTAAATATTTGAATTACATAGCGCGGGTCATGGAAAAATATTATATAGAAGATGATAATTTCAACCTGCGTCTGATTGTGATTTATACCGGTGATGTGGATCAGGCGGAGCCGGATCTGAAAACGGCCTGTTTTACCCTGCACGCCGAGCAGGCGTTTCTGGCACATATAGACGGCAAGGCTGCCTTTCAGGAGATTCAGGAAAAGCTGCAGGCGGGCAGGTCTCTTGACAAGGATGATCTGATGAAGCTGGTGATTTTGCCGTTGACGGTTCCCGGTACGGAGGGGAAACAGGAGATGCTGGAGGCGGTTGTTGGGCTGGCTGAACAGTTGGAGGATGAGGAACAGCAGGTTTTTATTCTTTCCGGTGTTGTTGTAGCAAGTGACAAGTTTATCCAAAAGGAATACATGGAGCAGATAAGGAGGAAAATCAATATGACACAGATCGGCCAGATGTATGAGAAAGAGAAGATTGAATATGGAAACCAGAGAGCAAAAGAAAAGGCAATAGAGATGGCAAGAGCCATGTTAGATGAGGATATTGACACTATAAAGATTATGAAGATTACAGGATTGACTGAAGAAGAACTGTTGCACCTCCAAGATGTTGCTGTAACAGTGTAGGAAGTTAATATGACACAGATCGGTCAGATGTACGAGAAAGAGAAAATTGAATATGGAAACCAGAGGGTATTAGAGGAAAAGACGAAGATCGCAAAAATTCTGTTGCAAGAAGATGTAGATATAGCAGTGCTTATGAAAGCTACGGGATTTACAGAAGAACTTCTGCGTCTTCAGGATGTGGGTATAACAGTGTGAGTGATTTTGGGGAGAACTGACATGACGCAGATCAGCCAGATGTATGAGAAAGAGAAGATCGAATATGGGAACCAGAAGGTCAGAGAGGTGGCAAGGGCTATGCTGGATGAGGGCATAGACATTGTTAAGGTGATGAAGATCACAGGGCTGACAGAAGATGAACTTCTGCGTCTCCGGGATACCGCCGTGACAGTGTGAGCAATTCCCAAAATGCTGCGGATCATGTGGCTCATATAAGGCCATACGACTCAGATAAAGTTACAAAGTACAAAAAGGGCATGAAATGATGTCCTTTTTTGCTGCACAGGGGAAATCGTCCCAGAGGAGGGAAAAGTATTTCCCCCTATTGACACCATACCGGAGACGGTGTTCTACACAATGAGCGTGTACTTTCTGGCGGCGAAGGTGACAAAGACCAGATATACCTTGACCGGGGCGCTGCTGGCCACCTTGGCGGGAACGGTGGCCAGCGTAATGTTGACCAGATGGATGATATAAAAAATCAAGAGAATTATTAGGCTAAAAAAGCACAACAAGGCCTGCTGCAAAGCAGTTACCGGCCTGCAGGCGGGAGGGGGCACCCGAGTTTGATGTCCAAAACGGCTAAAAAGTTCCAGATACTTATAAAAGATGAGCGAGATGAAACATGTAATGAAATGTACCGCGATACAATCCTGCAGCTTGAGGTATACGGGCCGCGTCTGGAACACGCTCTTCATAATGCGGAAGTATTCCTCCATCTTCCATCTGCGCTGGTTTAGCATATTCATCAGGCAACATTGCACGAATCATAAGCGATGAAAAATCCTATGTGGTCAAGTGCTTTCAAAAGGATGAACACAAGTGAGAGTTGAAAAACTAACGTCTCATGGCGTCCTTTGATATTCTCACAATTCGTGTAATTGCGTCAACAGATTCTGCACTTCTTCCGGAGGACATTGATTGGAGTTCAATCTACCGTCTGGTAATGTGTTATCCTCTCTGTCGGAGGAAGTTAAAATTAAGTGTTTGTGGAGGGTGCTATGAAGATAATGCAAATTGATTCTGACGTAGATAAAAAAAGCATTGTCAGAACCATTGGAATTAACTGATAAGAATATTGAATTACATCCGGCATGTGTAGATTCCCTGACTGTAATCAATGAGTATGGCGTTTAGAAGTCTGCATTCCCTGTATCCGAGACATTGGGCAGAAGCAGCGCTGGCTTAAAGGCTGTCAGAGAAGAAATTCACATAGATTGTCATTGCTCTTGTGTTCGCAAAGAATATAATGTATAGTGGAAGAAATAGTTAAAAGGGTATAAGGGTGATGCAATGGGCAGGATTATCTTTTCCTATAGGATTGCTTATGATATGGGTTTTGCACCATGTATAGATAACAATATTTTTACGCTGGCCTGCTGTAAAGGAGGGCAGATTCGGAATGGTAAGAATATAATTACCGGCCTCAGGTATCATGTTGGACAACATTATTACAGGAATCCTGTTGATGAAATATACCTTTTCGGTATTTATAAAAATGGTATGCTCTATTATGCAAGGATAACAGATGTTATTACGATGAATGAATATTTCTCAACGCGGGGGAAAAGCGTATATGGAGACAGAACAGATCAAATATATGATGTAGAAGCCGGTATATTAAAGCGGAATGACTTATTACCGCATATACACACCAAAGGATCCGGCCAGAACGAACAGGACAGGAATGGCCATTATGTATTAGTTTCCCGGCAATTTACATACTTTGGGAAAAATGCTCCTGCTATTGACGCTGAAATTCTGCGCATGCTTCCTAAAAACAGGGAGGTTAAAAGATATGCGGATTCTTGTTCGGAGTACGAGATTATTCACAGCTATGCGATGGGGTTAATCGGTTCTTTTCAGGGAGTAATCGGTGCGCCGCATGATTCTCTTTATGACTGATTATTTAAGGAGTGGAAATGAAGATTATATTATCCAGAAAGGGATTTGATACCACAAGCGGCGGCTGTCCCAGTCCGATTCTGCCGGATGGAACATTATTATCTTTGCCCATACCTGATGAGGAAGATATTAAGTATAGTGATTTGCAATATAATGGTTTTAGTTATGACAGAATATTGACCGGTTTAAACCCGGGAGCGGTTTACAGCGGCTGCCATCTTGATCCGGATATTCGGGAAGGCGTTCGAATCGTGCCGGCAGATAACTGGCGGCCTGCTTTCGGTCAGACGGGAAGCGCGTTGGGGATACTGCGTAATGCGGAAGTAACAGTCGGAGATTTGTTCCTGTTTTTCGGAATCTTTCGGCAGACAGAATATGATAAAGATGGAGTTTTAAGATTCGCATATAAAAAAGGCGCGGTTCATATGATTCATAGTTATCTGCAAATAGGGGAAATATTGGATACGCCTGAAAAAATTAAGAAATGCAGCTGGCATCCCCATGCTGATTTTGAAAGATATAGATCAGATCGCAATGCCCTGTATCTTGCAAGTGAAAGATTAAGTTTATGTCCATCCCTTCCGGGGTGCGGCGTTCTTTCTTACAGAGAGGACCGGGTTTTAACTATGGAAGGAAAAACTCCTGCAACCTGGCGGGAATATGAATTTTTAATGCCGGATCATATTATTGGAAACAGAAAAAACAGCGCCAGATGCGGCGGGTTGTATTATCAGGGGCAGTGGCAGGAACTGGTTCTAAAGCCGGATAATGAGGCAGAGGAATGGGCGGTAAAATTATTAAGTGAATAATTATTTGACAGGGGGCATGCCGTGATGGTGGTCTTCCCGGATTCCGTGGAGCCTGCTATGCATACCAATACGCCGCAGCGCGCGGATGGGTATAAGGTTGAATAAAAATGCGTATTCAACTATTGATTTGAGTGCGCGCTGTAGCGCGCAGATGGGTATAAGGTTGAATAAGAATGCGTATTCAACTATTGATTTGAGTGCGCGCCGCAGCGCGCAGATGGGTATAAGGTTGAATAAAAATGCGTATTCAACTATTGATTTGAGTGCGCGCCGCAGCGCGCATATGGGTATAAGGTTGAATAAGAATGCGTATTCAACTATTGATTTGAGTGCGCGCTGTAGCGCGCAGATGGGTATAAATTTGAAAGATGAAACAATAACTTATGGGACAAAAAGAGTTTGCATTGGCTGAAAGATTGAAAAATAACATAAACCGAGTGTTCGTAGGCAAAGAAGATGTGGTGGAAGATCTTCTGACTTGTCTGGTGGCGGGGGGACATGTCCTTCTGGAGGATGTGCCCGGAGTGGGAAAGACGACCTTGGCATCGACTCTGGCAAAGAGCATAGGGTGCAGCTTTGGAAGGATTTCTTTTACACCGGATACTTTGCCGGGGGATGTGCTGGGAGTATCTGTCTACAATATGAAAACAGGTGAGTTTGAATATCGGGCGGGAACCGTGATGCATCAGATTTTGCTGGCGGATGAAATCAATCGGACGGCGCCTAAGACACAGGCGAGTCTGTTGGAAGCAATGGCGGAGGGGCGTATCACGGTGGACGGGGAAGTTTATGAACTGCCCCGCCCTTTTTTGGTGATTGCCACCCAGAATCCGGTAGAATTTCTGGGCACTTATCCGTTGCCGGAGGCACAGATGGACCGTTTTATGATGCGGCTGTCCATAGGATATCCGGACAGGGAGCAGGAGATCCGGATGGCGGTACAGGCTCTGGAAGGACAGACTCCGGATAAGGCGGAGTGTGTGTGCGAGCCGGAGGATGTGATGGAGATTATGGAGGCCGTTCGCGGGATTATCGTGCAGGAACCGCTTTTGGAATATATGGAAGACATCATAGCGCTTACCAGACAGGAGTCCCGTTTTGGACTGGGGGCAAGCCCCAGAGCCATGCTGTCGCTGATGCGCGCATCTCAAGGGAGGGCGTTCCTGCGGGGAAGGGATTATGTGAAGCCGGATGATGTGAAGGCGGTTGCCATGCAGGTTCTCCTTCACAGACTGACATTGTCCGCGGAGGCAAGATTTAGGAATGAAGACGGAGCAGGAGTCTTAAAAAGTCTTATTCTGAAGGCAAGGGTGCCTATGTGAAGGAATGGAAACGGGTCGGCACAAAGTAAGCGGTTATAGATATGGCGGGAAAGTAATCGAATGAGAAAATACAGGATATTATATCTGTGTCTGTGGATTTTATCCTTGACGGCAATCAGTGTTTACGGAGGCGTTATCAGCTACGGCTTCTTTTTTGGCATATCTTTATTGCCGGTGATTTCCTTGATTTATATAGCCTGCGTATATTTACGGTTTAAGATATATCAGGAACTGGGGAGCAGAAATATGGTATGTGGCCAGCCGGAGGATTACACTTTCATTTTGCAGAATGAGAGTTCCTTTGCCTTTTCCGGAGTCAGTGTAAATCTCTTTTCCGATTTTTCTTATGTGGAAGAGCTTCCCGGAAGTCTGGAATACGAACTGCTGCCGGGTGATAGGTTTACTTACGGGACCAGACTGATATGTCGGTATCGCGGGGAGTACGAGGTGGGCATTAAGGAAGTGGTGGTATCGGATTTCCTGCGGCTTTTCCGGCTGCGCTATGCCAATCCCAGTGTCATCAAAGCAGTGGTGCGCCCGAAGCTGGTACAGATAGAAGAATTGAGAGGGATGGAGGAATTTCAAGCGCCCTTGCAAAGGGAAATTCTGTCAGGGGAGGAGCCGGATATTCTGGTGAGGAATTATATAGAAGGAGATCCTTTGAAGCAGATTCACTGGAAGGCTTCGGCCCGGCAGGGAAAGCTTCTTTCCAGAACCAGAACGGGAGAGGAAAAGCAAGGAATCTCCCTCTTTTGTGATATGACGCGTTATGGCAGGACGGCGGCGGAATATCTGCCATTGGAGAACAAGATGCTGGAGACACTGCTGGCGCTGGGGTATTTCTTCGCCCGGAGGGGTATGGGATTTTTCGCCTGTTACCGCCAGAAGGAACCGGTGAGAAAGCCGGTAAAGAATATACAAGATTTCGATGAATTTTACCAAAATGTGTCCACGGTTGTTTTCGGGGAGAATGGGGATCTCCCGAATCTGGTGGAGCAGATGTCGGCTCAGGGCGGGTTATGGGACAATAAAGTTGTATTTTTTGTGCTTCATAAAATGGACATGCGTATGATGGAAACAATGCAGAAGCTGTCGGCAGGAGGTATGGCCGTGGTGGTTTACGCTGTCACGGATCAGAATGTCAGAGAATATATCCGGCAGAGCGGCGGGAGAATCAGGATCTGCCAGATTCCCATAGAAGAACCTTTGGAAGGGAGACTGTGATGAAAAGATGGCTCCATTCTCATGAAAAAACGCTTTATAGAGCAGTGAACGCAGGGCTGCTGATCTGCATTGTATTACTGGGCGCGGGGAGCTATCTTGGAATCGACAAGCCGGGGATACGGCATTTTATCGTGGCTTTCGGGGTTCTGGGTATCCTTACGGGTATGAATGGCGTGGCGGTCAGGAGCAGGCTGATTTGTCTGGCTGTTCTGCTGATATTACTGTGCGCCGGAATAGCCGCAGATCCTGTCGGCAGTTTGACTTTCTGGCGGACGTTTCTGTTTTGGCTGGCAGGAAAGGAAAAAGCCGTAGCAGAGTGGACACAGGCGTATGTACTGCTGCAGACAGCCTTGCTTACGGCAGCCTGCTATCTGCTGCAGGTGCTTTTTGACCGCTTGCCGTTGCTCAAGGCGGGCGTCGCAGGCTTTCCTCTGGGCATTTTGATATTTTGTATGATATATCGCCGTGAGGTGAATCCTTTCGGAATGGCTTTTATGGTCTGTTTTCTTCTGTTGGTCTGGGTGGAATGGGTGCAAAGGAGCTGGGAAAGGCGACGGGTGGAAGAAAGGAGTGTGCAAGTCCGTATTTTCTGGATATTGCCTTTTCTGGGCTTATATCTGGTTCTTCTGCTGATTTTGCCCGCACCGGAGAAGCCCTATGACTGGAACTGGGCAAAAGCGATTTACCGGCAGCTTCAGGAGTCATTCCGGACGTATACCCAGAAGGCTAAATGGGGGAATCAGGAAGGTTTCCATATGGCGTTTACCGGATTTTCTCAGGAGGGAACACTGGGGGGAGATTTGCAAGGAGAGGCAAAGGAAGTCATGGCTGTGCAGGTAAGTTCTTCTGCGGCGGACTATTTGTATCTGACGGGGATGATCTATGACACTTTTGACGGAAGGGAATGGAGCCGGAAAGAACAAGGGTATGAGAATGAGGTTTTTCTGGACACGGCTGAGACGCTGTATGCAGTAAGAAATTATAATGAGCGGTATCAGAGAGATTATCTGAAAGAAATCCGGGTAACGGTACGATACGAGGATTTTAACACAGGATATGTGTTTGCGCCCTTGAAGACATGGGATATGGAGGACGCATCCGGAGCGGATGCGGATATTGTCTGTGAGGACGGAGTTTTGCGCTGGAATGGGCGGAAGGGCTACGGCACGGAGTACAGCCTGCGCTATTTTGCCATGAACACAGGTCAGCCGCAGTTTGAACTCTTTCTGGAGGAGGCAGTCAGACCGGAGGAAAGCCGCAGATCGGCAGAATCCGGTTCGGAAGAGACGGTGAACCGGAAATTATGGGAAGAGATTAATAAGGAATGTGAAGGCCGCAGCGGAAGGACATTTACCCTTCAGGATTTGGAGAATTATGAAATGGCGGTCCGTGAGTCGTATCTGGGAGAAGTAAGGCTGTCGGGGGAACTGCAGGGTTACATAAAGGACATTGTGAAGGGTGCCGAAACCGACTTGGAGAAGCTCAAGGCGATTGAAAGTTTTCTGTCCTCATTCTGCTATACACTGACTCCCGGAGATTTGCCGAAAAGTGTGAGGAATGCCGAAGATTTTCTGGATTATTTTTTGTTGGAGAGCAGACAAGGGTATTGCACCTATTTTGCTTCCGCGTTTGTGCTGCTGGCAAGGGCGGAGGGGATTCCGGCCCGATATGTGCAAGGGTACTGCGTTCCCATAGGAGAGCGGGGGGAGGCGGCCGTCTATTCTTATATGGCTCATGCCTGGCCGGAAGCATATCTTGAGGGGATCGGTTGGATTCCCTTTGAGCCAACTCCCGGATATGGAAGCAGACGTCATGATCCTTGGACGGTGCAGCAGCGCGCGGAAAGTTTGACAGGGGAATCGGCGTTTGGGGATTGGAGCTTGGGGATTGATCCGGACGGAGGGACAGAAGAGGATACCGGAGGTATAGCGGGCATGGAAATTGCGGCGGATGAGGATACGGAAGAAAATCCCGATTTCCGTTATTTCTGGCAGTTGTCCGGTGCAGCAGTGTTGGCGGCTTTGCTGAGCTGCGGAGGGCTGCTTGCCCTTGACAATGGGCTGGGAAGGCATCAGTATAGGAAAATGCAGCCGGAAGAAAGGCTCAGAGCAGAGGTCTTTCGCAATTTGAAAATAATTTCCATGTTTGGAGCCAAGAGGGAAAGCTGGGAGACTTTGGAGGAATTCAGAGAAAGGATCAGGTATCTGCCGGGACGGAATGGGGAAAGCCGGGAGCTTCCTCTGGCATTTCTGGAAAGCTATGAAGGAGTGGTGTACGGCAGGAAAACGGCAGGTGAAGAGAAGATAAAAGAAGCGGTAAATGACAGGGAAGGGCTTCTGGAACTGCTGAAACAGGAAAGGAAGTGGAGCTGGGTTTACTGCAAAGTCAGACTTTATCTGGGAAAGTACAGATTTTGAAAAAGATCATCTAAAAGTATGAACTTTCATAAAAGTGTGTTACAATGATTGCATGAACGAGTATACGAAAGAAATTGCAATCTTTATAATTATTTTTCTGCTCAGCCTGTTGATGCTGCTGATCCGATGGGGGATACGCAGAAAAAAGCGCCGCCTTGCAGAGGACATGGATTTGATGGAGGGGCATGACTTTGAATACTTTTGTGCGGAACTGCTGCAGAGGAGCGGCTTTGGGGATGTGGAGGTCACAAGAGGGAGCGGGGACTACGGCGTAGATATTCTGGCGGAGAAAGACGGCGTAACTTATGCGATTCAATGTAAGTGTTACAGTGCTCCTGTAGGGGTCAAAGCGGTTCAGGAGGCTTATGCAGGAAGAGATTATTATGACAGAATGGTGGGAGCCGTTCTCACCAATCAATATTTCACCGCCCCGGCAGCGGAAGCCGCTAAAAAATTGAAGATACTGCTTTGGGACAGAGACTATATGGAAAGGATGATGGAGGATCGTGTGCATTCTTCGGAGACGCGGAGGATGCGGCGGTTTTAATAAAGCTTACTCAAATACGCTTTGAATCAGAGGGCATAAAGCTAAGGAGGGGAATAACAGAATGCATAAACGGATGCCAAAACGGTTTCTATGGATACTGCCGATTATTATTTTACTGTTAGGGGCGGGGGGCTGCGGCAGTCCAAAGGAGACAGGGGAAGAGGAGAATAAGGAAATTGTCCTTACGGGAGAAATGGTTCCTACGGCTTCCTATCAAGCGGTAAAGCAGGATCTAAACAGCCTGAGCGGGTATGTATGGCAAGGGAGCAGCATCCTGTATCTGGAGAGCACATGGGATAAAGAGAGGGAGATATCCATGACCACTCTTTATCGTGTGAATGCAGATGGCACCGGAGTGCCGGAGGCGCTCTATACGGGAATATCGGAGAATCATTCTATTCTGTGCTTCGCTTTGGGACAAGACGGCTCCTTTTATCTTTTGGAGAGGGAAAAGGAGGGGGATGCTTCGGCAGCTCTTTATTTAAGGAAGTTGGACAAAGATTTTCGGGAAATATATTTGCAAGCCCTTGACAGCGAAGAATTCCGGCCATTGTCGCAGACTTACCATTCTTTTTCCGGTATGTATGTGGATTACAGCGGGAATGTGCTGATGACAGACTACGACAATAAGGTATATCTCTTCAATGCGGAAGGGGAATATGTGGGAACGGACATTGACGATGACGGGGGATACCAATGTACGTTTCTGGATGCGGGAGAAGAGGGTGTTTTTCTTGTCCGGCAGGACTACAGCACTTCCGTTACAAATTATTTGTTCAGGGAAGTAGATTTTAAGACGGGGAAACTGGGGAATATAGAGAGCCGGGATCTCTCCTTTGCCGTAAAAGACGGCTTGAGCAATATGGTGGTTTTAAGCGATTACTGTCTGGGTATTCTGGTATCCACGGAGAGCAGCCTTTATTCATATCGTTATGACACGGGCGAGTATGCGGAATTGCTCAGCTGGAAAAGCTTAAATGTGGACGGAAGCTCCTTGCAAAGTATCCGCCTGCTTCAGGAAAACTTTCCGCCGGAAAATTTAGGGGGATATACGGTACCGTTGACAGAGCCGCAGGCAGATCCGGCGGAGAGCAGGACAGGGGTTGGGGATATACCGGAGGCTGCGCCCGTTTTGGAGGCACTCTCATGTGCTGCGTTCTTGTCTGACGGACAGAATCCGGAAATTGTCCGTATCGGGCACCTCGATAGGGGCTGCGTGCCGGATAAGCAGACGATAACGCTGGGAACGGCATATATACCCAATATAAAGCTGGGAAAGCTGGTGCGCAGCTTTAACCGTTCCAATAAGGAATATGAGATAGTCATAAAAAATTATAACGATTTTGTTGCATTTACGGATGACTTGATTCTTCATCCTTCCGAAATACCGGACATGCTGGAGATCAGCTTTGTCAATAAGGATATGCTGGAGAGTAAGGGGCTGTTGGAGAATTTGGAACCTTATTTCAGAGAAAGCGATGTGGTGGGGAAGGACGATATTCTGGAAACCGTCTGGGAAGCCTGCGAAAGCAACGGGAAAGTTACCAGTATGATAACTGGATTCTCTATTAATTCCCTTGCCTCCTCGGCGGACACGGTTCCCAGAGACGGCTGGACATATGATCAGCTTTTTGAATTAGGCACGCGCTATCCTGATGCAAAGCTTCTGAATGTATATACTCCCCTTTCTGTGTGGAATCTTATATCCACCACTATGGATTCCTATATAGATTGGGAGCAGGGAAAATGTAATTTTGACACTCCGGAATTTATGCAATTGCTGGTAAGCATTAAGAATTTGAAGTATCCTGAAAATCAGGAGGAGCAAAGAGTTTTTTATAGTGATGAAGAGGATCGGAAATTTCTCGAAAAAGAATATCTGCTCCAATACAATTATTTTTACAGTCCTTACGATTATAACAGGGAGTATAGCCAAAACGGCAATCAATCATGGGATGTGGGATTTCCCACTGCCTCCGGAGAGCCTTGTTTTATTATGGATCCCTCCATGCAGCTTGCTGTTTACAGTAATTCCGTCAATAAGGAAGGTGCGTGGGCTTTTCTGGAGTTTGTGCTTTCGGAGGAGGAACAAAGCTGGTATGGTACTGAATTCAGCGGGTTCCCCGTGCGTAAAAATGCCTTTGACGTGTATCTGACGAAGCCCTATCATCCTTTTGTTCGTATGGAGGGCGAAGCTGTCTCCGAAGAGACATCGGAAAGGATCCGCCATATGATGGATCATATTTATCCGGAACAATCCATGGCCGGCGGAGAGCTTTACAAGATCATTAACGAAGAGATTCAGGCATTTTTCGCCGGGGACAAGACCGTGGAAGAATGTGTGGAAATCATACAAAACAGGGCGCAGCTTTATATGGATGAAAATTTATGAGGGAATTCTGGTTTTTAGGGCTGTTCCAATTCTTCCTGAAGGGACAGGAAGTCGGAAGGCCCGCAGTCCAGATAGAAGCAATGGAACCGGTAATCCGAGTATTCTTCTCCCCAGAGCTCCTTTGCCTTCTCTTGGAGGGACAGGATCTCCAGATACCCCAGATAATATTTCAGGTAATTACAGGGTTCCTGAGCGATGTAGGTGTATATGGCGCGGCAGGAATTGCTGTCGGTAATGCCGAAACCCTCCAATATCTTGGCAATCTGGTTGTAGGAGGCTCCCTCATAGTGGATCATGATATCCAGCATGGAATACAGGCACAGCTGCATACTGCGGTTGTGCTTTTCCAGTTCCGCGATAACGGCGTCGGTATCGAGTTTCTGCTCCCGAAGCAGTTTTGCGGCATAATCATAGGCGATAAACTCCACATACAGGGCCCAGCCCTCCTGATAGCCGCCGTACCATAACAGTTCCCTTGCGGGGCGCTCCCCGTTTGAGTAGGCGCTGCGGTTATAGTAAACCGTTTGGTAGAGATGACCCGGATAGCCCTCATGTGCCAGTGTGGTATAAAGCTCCAGACCATTGGGCGTTTTGCTTTGATTGATATGGATGGTGTTCTGCGTCGTATCGTCTATGGGGGCGGTGATGTAAAAGGCGGGAGCGGTATAGTCTTCCAAGCTGGGGGACACGGGTCTCACCGAAATAGCGGTGCTCTCGCCTGAAGCAGCCGGAAAGTGATTCTGAATCCGCCGCTGCAGATCCGTCAACATCTGGGCGGCATCGGTATAGGGGAAGGTGCTTGTATTTTTTGTGCCGTGGTTCGTAAAAAGTTCGGGATATGTAGTCATAAGATTATGGACTGCCTTGTATTCTTCCGTGAATTTCTCCTTCAAAAGCAGCTGTATCTGCTCGATAGGGCGGTAGGAGCCCGTTTCGGAGATCAGCAGATGCTGATAGTACTTCCTCCCCTCTTCCGTAGTGCCCAAGCCGGACAGCATGATAGTCTCGTCTTCCAAGAGAATCAGTCCGTCACCGAGAGCGATATAGGCCGGAAGCAGGACGGTCTTTAAAAGGCGGTTGTTTTGGGAAATATAAGCTTCCGCTTCGGTCTGGGTAAGGACTCCCGCTTTCAGTAATGGCATCAGCCGTTCCGTGAAGGTGGTCTGCAGGAAATGGGTGCCCTTTTCCAACTCCTCTTTTGTGATAATGGTGTCACATTGTTCCCGGACATCCCGTAGGGAAGACGCCGGCATGAGCAGTCCTGCTGCGGCTTTTTCCTGTTCAAAGGTAAGCAGCGAGGAAAAGTATTCATCCGTCTGGTTCAATAGGGCGAGATAATCGGTGATGTCTTTTTTGGTGCGAAATGCATACTCGGCCAGCAGAATGGGAAGCTGGGACTGCATTCCCGAATTAGGGGACAGAGGTTCGTTATAGTAGGGATATTCTGCCATGGCCAGAGAATTTTCCAGAGAGCGTGTGAGCAGCTTATGGAAGTAAGCATCCCTTTCCGAGAGATTCTCCGTATGTATGGATCGCAGTGCAGTCAAGGTATTTTCCGTGGCAGCTTGATTTTGCAGGGAAGATTTGCTGCTGTAGCAGGATAGGACAGGCTTATAGTCGTAGATACCGTAATTTTCAGGATAAGCCAGCGTATAATGCATGTTCAGTGTATTGGAGGTCATATGTTCGGTAAGCAGAGTGGAGGTAATATGGGTAAAACGCTTTTCGTCCTGTTTGTATGTAAATAAAAATGCTGTGACCGCAGAAAAAGTGAGAAAAACACTTACAGCTAAAGCCAGCTGTTTCGCGGAGAGTGGATTTCTTTGCTTCAAGTCAGTTTATCCCCCCCGGATTTTGAGATTGATTTAATATATGCGGGAAAAATCCGGACTATGAGTGATACCTGACCGCCGATAGTGATTGACGAAAATCTTTAGAATTGATAGGATAATAGTAGATGCCGCAAGGCGGCAGAACGGAGGATTAGAAGGATGAGTGAAACGGCAAAGAAAGCGATTGAAGCAGGCAGGGCGGTGCTTGGGATTGAGTTTGGATCCACCAGAATCAAGGCGGTATTGGTGGACGAAACTCATGCCCCTATCGCCATGGGAACCCACGATTGGGAAAACCGATTGGAAAATAACATATGGACGTATAGTCTGGAAGATATCTGGGCAGGCCTTCAGGGCTGTTACAGGAGCCTTGCGGGGGATGTGCGGGAAAAGTATGGCGTAAGGCTGGTAAAGCTTGGCGCACTGGGCTTCTCGGGTATGATGCATGGCTATATGCCTTTTGATAAAGCGGGGGAGCTTCTTGTACCCTTCCGCACATGGAGAAACACCATGACGGAGGAAGCCTGCAAAAAGCTGACATCCGTGTTTGAATTCAATATTCCTCAGAGATGGAGCATTGCCCACCTTTATCAGGCAATGTTAAGCGGTGAATCTCATGTGCGGGATATTGCTTTTCTTACCACTCTTGCCGGTTACATTCATTGGAAACTCTCCGGTGAAAAGGTACTGGGGGTAGGAGAGGCTTCCGGAATGTTTCCCATCGACTCCGGCATCTGCAATTATGACGAGAAGATGCTGGGGCAGTTCGACTGGCTGGCAGAGTCCGGCGGTTTAGCTTGGAAACTGAATGATATTCTGCCCAAGGTGCTGAAAGCGGGAGAGGCGGCAGGCGTTTTGACTGAAGAGGGCGCTAAGCTGTTAGACCCCACGGAAACCTTACAGGCAGGCGTTCCCATGTGCCCTCCCGAGGGGGATGCGGGAACGGGCATGACGGCCACCAATGCCGTCAGGGTGCGCACCGGAAATATTTCTGCGGGAACTTCCATTTTTTCCATGGTGGTAACGGAGAAGGCATTGTCAAAGGTTCATGAAGAGATCGATATGGTGACGACGCCCGACGGCAGCCCTGTGGCAATGGTTCATTGCAATAACTGTACTTCCGATCTCAATGCATGGGTGGGGCTGTTTAAGCAGTTTGCCGATACCTTCGGAATGAAGACGGACATGAATGAGCTTTACGGCACCCTCTACAGGGAGGCGTTGAAGGCGGACACGGACTGCGGCGGAATGGTTTCTTACAATTATTTTTCCGGAGAGCCGGTGACGGGACTGAACGAAGGACGGCCTATGTTTGTACGTACCCCGGATGCGAAATTTACTCTTGCAAACTTTATGCGGAGCAATCTTTACAGTGCAATGGCGGCCTTAAAAATCGGGAATGATATTTTGCTTAAGGAAGAACAGATAAAGGTGGATTCCCTGACGGGACACGGTGGATTGTTTAAGACACCTGTGGTAGGACAGCAGCTGATGGCGGCGGCTATGAACGCACCCGTCACGGTAATGGATACGGCAAGCGAGGGCGGCGCATGGGGTATGGCAGTGCTTGCCTGCTATATGCAGGAGAAAGAAGCCGGAGAGAGCCTGCCAGATTATTTGAGCAGCCGGATTTTTGCAGGCCAGAGCGGTACGACCATTGAGCCTAAGGCCGAAGATGTGGCTGGCTTTGACGCTTATATCGAGAAATATAAGAGTACCCTGAAAGCCGAGAAGGCAGCAGTGGAAGGGTTAAAATAAAGTAAAACCGCAGCCGGGATAAAACCGGAACCGGAACAAAACCCAAAACAGATCCGAAACGGAACTGGAATAAAACTGGAATAGGAGGCCAGAATCATGCTGGAGGAATTAAAGAATTTAGTCTATGAGGCAAATATGGATCTGCCCAAGTACGGACTTGTCACTTTCACATGGGGTAATGTCAGCGCAATCGATAGAGAGAGCGGTCTGTTCGTTATCAAACCCAGCGGTGTGGAATATGACAGGCTGAGACCGGAGGATATGGTAGTAGTGGATTTAAACGGAAAGAAGGTGGAGGGGCGTTATAATCCGTCTTCGGACACCGCAACTCATGTAGAGCTTTACAAAGCGTTTTCCGCAATCGGGGGCATCGTGCATACCCATTCGTCATATGCTGCCAGCTGGGCTCAGGCGGGAAGGAGCATACCTTGTTACGGAACCACTCATGCCGATTATATCTATGGCGAAGTGCCTTGTGTCAGGTGCCTTACCGCAGAGGAGATAGAAGAGGCATACGAAGAGAATACGGGGCATCTGATTGTCAGTGAATTTAAACGTCTGGGAAAAGACCCTGTGGCAGTTCCCGCAGTGCTTTGTAAAAATCACGGTCCCTTTGCATGGGGAAAAGATGCCAAGGAAGCCGTACATAATGCGGTGGTTCTGGAGGAGGTTGCCAAAATGGCTTACCGAGCGGAAACCATTAATCCCCGGATCAGTCCGGCGCCTCAGGAACTTCAAGACAAACATTACTACAGAAAGCACGGTGCAAATGCTTATTACGGGCAGCAGGAAAAATAAAACGCATCGTATAAGGAGCAGACGGCAGAAAACAGGCTGCTGCGCACTCGTTGCCGTCGGGAGATGCTGTCACGATGTTTTTGCGTGATCAAACCAAAGCGATTAGAATAATCACTTGGACAGCCTTGTGCGAAACCGCTGTTTTGCCGTTTCTGTGCATGCGTTACTGGTCACGGAGTGAATAGTAACGTGCTCGTGCACAATCGGCGTTTTTAGAGGAAAACACTGGACGCGGACCGGAAACTGTGCTAGTATAATTTTGGAAATGTTCAGAACCGACGGTGCTGAACGACTGCGAATTCGGATGGGACTAATGCCTTGCAGAGGGCGAGAGATTTCGGCACAAGCATTTTGGAGCATTAGGTTCCTTATCCGCAGAAATAAAGGAAGTCTCAGGCGCTGTCCTGGACAGAATGGAGGAAACCATGAACAATTTAGAACTGCAAAAGCACGCAAATGAAGTGCGTAAAGGTATTGTAACCGCAGTTCACGGTGCAAAGGCAGGACATCCCGGCGGTTCTCTTTCCGCGGCAGATGCATTTACCTTTTTGTACTTTGAGGAAATGAACATTGACCCCAAGGATCCCGATAAGAAGGACAGGGATCGTTTTGTACTGTCAAAGGGTCATACTGCTCCCGGTCTGTACTCCACATTGGCAAACAGGGGATATTTTCCGGTGGAAGATTTGAAAACTTTGCGCCATTTGGGTTCTTATTTACAAGGACATCCCTGTATCCATATTCCCGGAGTGGATATGTCTTCCGGGTCACTGGGACAAGGAATATCCGCTGCCGTGGGTATGGCTTTGGGTGCGAAAATGAATCAGGAGAACTTCCGTGTCTATACATTGCTGGGAGACGGCGAATTGGAGGAAGGGCAGGTATGGGAGGCTTCCATGTTTGCGGGACATCGTAAGCTGGATAATCTGTGTGTCATCGTGGATAACAATAACCTGCAGATTGACGGCCCTATTGATCAGGTTTGTTCCCCCTATCCCATCGATAAGAAATTTGAAGCATTTAACTTCCATGTAATCAATGTGGATGCCCATGATTTTGATGCACTTCGGGCAGCATTTAAAGAGGCAAGAGAGACGAAGGGTATGCCCACATGCATTGTACTTCACAGTCTGAAAGGCAAGGGCGTTTCTTACATGGAAAATAATATTGATTGGCATGGCAAGGCTCCCAATGATGAGGAGTATGCCGCAGCCATGGCTGATTTGGAGAAGATCGGCGCAGAATTAGAGAAAGCAGGTGAAGCATAATGGCAGAGAAAAATGCGCAGAATGCAGGTACAGTAAAAAAGGTTGCAACTCGTGAAAGCTATGGCAATGCTCTGAAAGAGCTGGCAGAGGAATTCCCTGATCTGGTAGTTTTGGATGCTGACCTTGCGGCAGCCACTAAGACCAGCATTTTCCGGAAGGCATATCCCGACCGTCATATAGACTGCGGTATTGCCGAGGCGAATATGATGGGGATAGCGGCAGGATTGTCTCTCACCGGAAAGATCCCGTTTGTCAGTTCCTTTGCCATGTTTGCTGCCGGGCGTGCCTTTGAACAGGTTCGCAATTCCATCGGATACCCCCACCTGAATGTAAAAATCGGAGCAACCCATGCGGGTATTACGGTAGGAGAGGACGGAGCAACCCACCAATGCAATGAGGATATTGCTCTTATGAGAACCATTCCCGGTATGGTAGTGATGTGTCCGGCCGATGATGTGGAGGCAAAAGCAGCTGTCCGTGCGGCTTTGGAGTATCAAGGACCTGTATACATACGATTCGGGCGTGCGGCAGTTCCCGTGATTAATGATAAGCCGGACTATAAGTTTGAGATCGGTAAGGGTTCCGTAGTCCGCGAAGGAACGGATGTTACCATTGTGGCTACAGGTATCTGTGTGGACTCAGCGCTTGGCGCGGCGGAAAAGCTGGCGGCAGACGGTGTAAATGCCGAGGTGATCAGCATTTGTACGATTAAGCCCTTGGATGAGGAAATTATTATAAACAGTGCGAAGAAAACGGGCAAGGTGGTTACGGTGGAGGAGCATTCCGTGATCGGCGGTTTGGGCAGCGCTGTTTGTGACTGCCTCAGCGCAAATCTGCCTACAAAGGTGAAAAAGCTGGGTATGCAGGATGTGTTCGGCGAGTCCGGTTCTGCGGCGGCATTGGTTCAGAAATATGGTCTGGATGCGGAAGGCGTGTACAAATCCGTGAAGGAATTTCTGTAAACATCGGATGAGCTTGGGAAAATGTAAATGAGTTCCGATATGGTTGAAAGCGGCATAGGGAAACCTACGCCGCTTTTACTGTGGAGCAGTCTTTTCATAAACCATCTGCTATGCAGGTGTGGTCACGGTTCCGTAAAGTTATCGTTTCGCAAATATCGGTGCCAGTCATTTGACAGCAAGCATACAAAGAGTTGTTTTACTGCTGAGATTCCAACTCCAAGAGAAAGTTTTCCTTCAGAATAGAGAAGGCATGTTCCATCCACTCTTCAGAGGGAAGGGCGCTGTCTGCGGCGCCGTTGTGTTCGGATGAGCCTTTTGCAGACGGAGTGTTCTGCTCCAGTGAAAACCGGATATGGAAACCGAATCCGGAGAGTATTTGTTGAATGTCGGAGAGAGACAGTTCTATGGTAAGCATACTTGCCCCATATTCATTTTCATCTACGGCAAGGATGGAAACGGAGGCTATCAGTTCGGAAGATTCGCTTTCCGGAGTCTGGGTCAGGTATGCTCTGTCTTCCGACTCCTCCCAGTAAAGCGACAAGGTATCGCCAAGCTTTGCCGTTTCCGCATCTGGAACGACACCGCCGGGAAAAGTGAACAGATAGGAGCCGTTCCCCGTATTCTCAAGAGAGAGTCCTTGCCACAGAACCAGAATGCTTTCGGCGGAAACGGAAAACCGAGCCGGCCATGTTTCCAATATTGACACGTCCTCATCTGCAGAAAAGGTAATTGCGGCCAAATCTCCCGGTAAAAGCTCATGGGGATTTCTCTCGTCCCCGGGTTCAAAGTAGGTATCGATGTTCTCGGCTTCCGGAATTTCCATTTCACCTATCCCGGGACAGACCAGAAGTCTGCGAGATGTGCCTTCCCAAACGATATCCGTAATAATGCCGTAAAATGTGATGTAAGCACCGCCGGTCTCTTCTTCGGCCGGTTCGGGATTGGCCAGCAGAATGACCGCCGCCGCGATGCAGACCACTGTGGTGAAAAGAAAGGCCAAGGCTGCCGGTTTTTTATATTGCAGGATATTCCTTATGCGGCTGCCGGTTTCCCCTTCTCCAAAAGCCAGAGGAATTCCGTTTACGATACGTTTTCCTGTGGATAAACATAACAGGGAAGCGGAGTATTCTTTTTTTACACCATTTCCGATTTTTCGAATGACTGCTTCGTCACAGGACATTTCCATATCTTTCCCGCAGAGGAAAAAAGCGGCCCAGACAAGAGGATTGAACCAATGCAGGCAGAGAGTCGCATATGCTGCGGTTTTCAGGAGATGATCCTTTCTTTTCAGATGAATCTGCTCATGCAGGAGGATGTATTCCGTTTCCTTTTCGCTGAGACCGGATGGAAGATAGATTCGGGGGTGTATGATTCCGATTACAAAGGGAGTGGCAATTTTTTCCGAAATATAAATATTGTCCCTTACTTGTGCGGCGGATTTCAATTTTTCTTTCAACCGCATCATTGTTCCTATGCTATAGAGAGCCATAATCAGAATTCCTGCCTGCCATATTCCGGCGGCGGTTTTGAGTATAAGTGCTGTTTTGCTGAAATCCGGGGTTCCGGCGGACGCATCGGCATTTTGACGGTCGTATCCTTTACTGCTTTCTGATTCCGGTGTCGTGACCGGCATAGGAAAACGATTGTTTTCTAAAATATTTTCGGAAATATATGCGATTCTTCCATATTCCGTAAAAGGAGCCGGTAGTGCATTAAAAAGTGAAAAATCCGCTGAAAATGATATGGGGCACAAAAGCCGGAACAGCACCACCGCCCATAGACAATAAGAAAAAATACTCGGCGCTTTCCGCAGAAAGAAGCGTATTGCCCAAACAATCAAAATGACAAAGCTTCCCGTCAGGCTCATATTCAATATTCGGATAAATAGTTGTTCAGCCATGGCTCTCCTCCTCATAAGAATCAATTAATTTTTTCAGTGCCAGAATTTCTTTGTCACTCAGCTTCTTTCTTCTGGAAAAGGCGGCCAGAAAACGGGGCAGGGAACCTTCAAAGGTTTCATTGATAAACTGCTCTCCCTGAGCGGCCAGAAATTCTTCCCGAGTCATGAGTGCGGCCACCGTACCGTTTTTATTAATAAACAGATTTCTGTCGCATAGCCTTTTTAGCATGGTATAGGTAGTAGTCCGCTTCCATGCAAAGGCTTTTTCGCATAATTTTGTTAAGTCTCCGGAACCGATGGGAGCGCTTTCCCATATGAGATCTGCAAATTTTTGTTCCATTTCCCCCAGCTTATATTGTTCCATAAATATACCTCCTAGTATAATAATGATATAGCCACAAGAGCTATAAAGTTAATAAGTTACAAGGTCATATCTGATGAATAACTGAAGGAGGGTTCCCCTTCCATCAGAAGTTATTGATATAATTTTTACCATGTCTGAGGTTTCC
>CAJUTJ010000135.1 GCA_910589655.1 uncultured Acetatifactor sp.
AGGGCGGCTCTGTCAGAACGACAGTTGGGGTGAAACTCCCGTGGCGTCAGTTCGCTGCTGACCGTTTGGCGACTTCCCTGCGTTTACGGACGCACTTGCATTTCGGGGTGTCGAGGACAAATAGAGATGCTCCTATCATAACGCCAGATATAAGGTGGTCATTGGACACAGAGCTTGTTTTATGCGCTCCTGACCTTAAATTCTTCCTTGTGTCTGGCTATTACATAGGCAGGATTGACCTGCCTAAATTCCAGATAGGAGGTCAAACATAATGGAAAGAATGATTAAGCGTGGAGATATTTTTTATGCAGAACTTAATCCCGTTATCGGCTCAGAACAGGGCGGCACAAGACCAGTGCTTGTAATTTCTAATAACACTGGCAACAGACACAGCCCAACAGTTATCATCGCCCCGATAACAAGCCGTACACACACGAAAGCAAAGCTCCCAACGCATACTGAGGTAAAAGATTTTGAAAAGCTCGACAAAGATTCAATTATTCTGCTTGAACAGATACGGACGATTGATAAGCAGAGGTTAAAACAGTATATAGGAATGATGCCCGATAACGTAATGGCAAGAGTTGATAAGGCTCTTGCCATTAGTATTTCACTCAATAACAGACCTGAAAAGAAATGTGCAAATTAGAAGAAGCGGCGAGATTTGCACATTGGTCAAGTTGCGGCTGTATCTCTATAATTTATGACAATGGGATTTATTCCATTTATATAGGACATACAGCCGCTTTGTTTTGCGGAGGTAGTCAGATGGAAAATGTTAAAGTGTCCACAAATGCAGAACAGCAGCACGAAAGCAAGGTTAATGAAGCGGAAAACTTTGATACTTTTATGAAAGCTATGGTGCAGGTAGTTGAGAAATACGGAAGATTTGTTTTGCAGGAATTGGATTGTGTTGCGTAGTTTTACGCAACCTTACATATCACATTTTTCTAAATATCGGAGGTGGTAGAATGAATAGAGAAGGAAAGAAATGTGTTCTGTATCCGAGAGTAAGTACCGAGATGCAGGTTGATGGATACAGTCTTGAAGGTCAGAAAAACAGTTTAAAGCGGTTTGCAGACCGTGAGGAAATGGAGATTGTCGGCATCTATGAGGACGCAGGAAAGTCAGGTAAATCAATCGAGGGGCGACCTGCATTTAAGAAAATGCTTTCCGACATAAAAAACGGATTGGAGATAGAATATATTCTTGTTTATAAACTTTCCCGTTTTGGAAGAAATGCGGCTGACATCTTAAACTCATTAGAGTTTGTCCAGTCTTATGGCATAAATCTTATCTGCATAGAAGAAGGGATTGACTCATCCCAGACAAGCGGAAAGCTCCTAATATCTGTTTTATCTGCGGTTGCAGAGATTGAGAGAGAAAATATCATAGAGCAAACAATGAATGGACGCAGGGAAAAAGCAAGACAGGGAGGTTGGAACGGCGGCTTTGCCCCATATGGATATTACTTGAAAGATAATCAGCTTTTGATAGAGGAAACCGAAGCAGAAGCAATCCGAATTATATTTGAAAAGTTTGGGAACTCAGATATAGGGCTTGGTGGTGTTGCAAAATACCTTAATCTGCAAGGCATAAAGAAAATACCCCGCCAGAACGGAAAGTTAGAAACATGGAGCAACCATTTAATACGGCAGATATTAGACAACCCTGTTTACTGCGGAAAAATTGCTTATGGCAGGAGGACACGGGAAAAGGTTAAGGGAACAAAAAATGAATATAAGCAAGTCCATACTGATGATTATATTTTAGAGGACGGACAGCATGAAGGAATTGTCAGCGAGGAACTCTGGCAGAAAGTCCATGCAAAGCGGAAGGCGACAGGAATTAAGCAGCCGTCAAAGGTTGGCAAAGACAGGTCGCATCTTCTAACAGGCGTATTGAAATGTCCTCTTTGCGGCACTTCAATGTACACGAACAAACACGCATGGACAAATAAGGATGGCACATATAAAGAAGTTTACTATTATATATGTGGAAGAAACAAACAGGAGCGAGGTCACCATTGTGATTATAAAGCGTCCTTGAGGAAAACAGACATTGAGCCGCTTATAGTTGAAGCTGTAAAGGAGTTGGTAAGCGATGCCTATTTTGCCAAAGAGATTGAAAAACGGATAGGTGTTCAGACAGACACAAGCACAGTGGATAAGGAGCTTGCCAATTATGAAAATAAGCTGAAAGAAGTGGACTTGAACAAGGCTCGTTTGGAAAATGAAATTGATAATCTTCCTGCGGATGCCCGATACCGTGAGAGAAAAATCCATGATATGACACTAAGGCTTGATGCTTTGTATGATATGATGGTGGAGTTAGAGGAACGAATTGAGGATGCCAAGTTAAGAAAAAGCTCTATTGAGATGGAAGCAATTACTCTGGACAATGTTTATAAAATCATGCAGAATTTTGGAAAGCTATATGCTATAATGAGTGACGAGGAAAAGAAAAGCCTCATCACTTACCTCATTAAAGAAATTCAGATATATCCGAATGGTGAGTCAGAAATGCCGTTAAAGTCGATAGAATTTAATTTCCCGATTTATATTGACGGCAAGGAGGTAAGGAAAGTTTTGTGGGAAAGAGGTAATACCGTTGAGTGGTGAGCGTGTTTGCAATCCGAAATTTTAAGTTCCTTGGCTTTACATTGGGAAAGAACGGAAAGGGCGTTTATGTCCGAGTTCATGGAAAGTCATGGAAGAAAATGAAGTCAAAACTGAAAGAGCTTAGTTCCCGAAGGTCTTGTCAGAGCATACGTCCTTCATTAAAGAAGATAGAGAGGTACATGCGTGGATGGCTGAATTACTACGGAATAGCAGATATGAAGAACAAGATAGATGATCTCAACTCATGGCTGTACCACAGAATCCGCATGTGTATATGGAAACAGTGGAAGTTACCAAAAACCAAGAAAAGAAACCTTATGAAACTAGGGATACCCGAATATTTTGCACATCAGGCGGCAAACAGCCGCAGGAAATACTGGTATGTATCGGGAATGGGAGCGGTCAACAGAGCATTAACAAAAGAAAGACTGATAAACAGTGGTTTTTATGACTTAGCCACAGCCTATCAGTCTGTACACGTCAACTATTGAAACCGCCGTGTACCGAACGGTATGCACGGTGGTGTGAGAGGACGGCGGTTAATCACCGCCTCCTACTCGATTTTCCGTGATAATATGGAGTTTTGCGTGATAGTATACAGAAAAATTGAAAAATGATAGCGGGAGGAAAAGGGCTGTGCAATGGCTCTTTTTTGCTTTCCATTCCCGAAAAATAGTCGTTTCGTGCCATCGGGTGAAAAACAGATAAATTTTATGGTATAATTCAGAGGACGCTTTTGCTTTAGCGGGAACGGCTTTCTGCCGAAGTAATTAGGAAACAGCGGAAAGGGGCATCAGCCTATGAAAATGAGAACGGAATACACCTGCCCTTTGGAATTAGTGCATGACATGATTAAAGGGAAATGGAAACCGATCATCTTATGGCGGCTGCGTTTAGGGGCGACATCTCTGGCGAAGCTGGAACGTGACATAGACGGC
>CAJUTJ010000136.1 GCA_910589655.1 uncultured Acetatifactor sp.
CCGAAGCGGAAACACCCGGAAGGGACTGTTTTATTCCAGTTCCGTCCCTTTTCTTCAACACCCCTGTTCATGGAAGGCATGTTCCGCCGCTGACGCGTCGCAAATCCCTTCCGGGTGTTTCCGCTTCGGGACTGTTTTTATTCCAGTTCCTTTCTGATCTATTCTTAATCCAGCTTGATTCTGGGGTCAACCACTTTATATATCAGGTCGGTGATCAGATTCACCGTCACCATGAGAGTTGCCAAAAAGATGGTGGTTCCCATAATCAGAGTGTAATCTCTGTTGGTAATGCTGTCCACGAACTTGCTCCCCAGACCTCCGATAGTAAAGATATTCTCAATCACGAGGCTTCCTGTCAGGATATAAGCCGTCATAGGACCTACATAAGTGATAACGGGAATAACCGCATTCCGCAGCGCGTGTTTGAAGATTACTTTCACACCGGAAACACCCTTGGCATTGGCCGTTCTCACATAGTCCTGTCCCAATGCATCCAGCATACTTGTCTTCGTAAGTCTGGTTATGTATGCCATAGGATACATGGACAAAGCGATGATCGGCAGCACGTAATGAGGATTGTCCGGACTCCACACCGGCGCCCATCCTAATTTAATACAGAATACATACAACAGTATGGTTCCGAGGACAAAACTGGGAGCCGCCGTTGCAAAGGTAGTAAAGAAAATAATGATACGGTCAATAATACTGTTTCGTTTCAGCGCGGCAATACTGCCCAGCACCAATCCGGTAAATGCGGCAAGCAGAACCGCACATCCCCCCAGCCTTGCGGAGATGGGAAAGGATTCTCCGATGACAGTAGAAATATTTCTTCCGGTTTTTAAGGAAACGCCAAGGTCTCCGCGCAGGAAATTCCCCATGTATATTACAAACTGCTCCGGCACGGGTTTGTCCAGATTATATCTGGCCTCCAATGCCGCCTTTACCTCCGCACTGGGAGCTTTCTCAGAGCTGAAAGGACCTCCGGGAATGGCATTCATCCCGAAAAAAGTGATGGCTGAAACAATAAACACTGTCAAAATGGCGAGCAGGACTCGCTTAATCACGTAACGATACATCTTCTCACTCCTTAGATTCTGATATCTTTTGATAGAAAGTTCCATCGATATGGGACTTTTGCGGCGCGGATCTGTGAACGGCTGCATACATTAACCCAGTACGGCACTTCACATATCGCTGATACGATAACTGCTTAAAGCAAATCCTTGAAAATTACAAAGACGATGATGCTTCCTCCAGATACCATTCATCATCGTCAGACCTCCTGTATCTTACAATAAATCAATAAAAATGTCAATAAATACAGGAAAATAATGTCCGTCCGATACGTACCAATGTCCGCATATGTAAATCATTTTACCGCATTAAAACACTCTAAGTCAATATCTATTTACTATTTTACATAAATTTGGGTAACAATTAGTTACTTTTCACACCCACGCCACCGCGAGGCGTTTTCACGCGTTTTTGCGTGACAAACCCGAGGGCAACCTGCGCGAAACCGCTGTTTTGCGGTTTCTGTGCATGCGTTACTGGTCGCGGAGTGAACAATAACAACAATTATTACTGTTCACTTGCGGCTGCAGCGAGTAAGCAGCAACCGACCATTCAGCCATGCGGAACCGATATACGGATGCCCGGCATGAAAGAAGCAGCCGTCCCATGATCCGCCCCCGGTGAAAGCGCATCTCACGGCTGCTTATGAATGGCATGGATGGAACACAATCATTGCAAACTTTAAAATGGGAATCCTAAAAAGGATTCCCATTTTAAAATCTGTAACAGCTGTATGGCTGTTAAATTTTTTTAAAAGGCTCCATATACTGAGCCGCCCTTCCAAGCTCTTCCTCAATCCTGAGCAGTCTGTTGTATTTTGCCACTCTGTCGCTTCTGCAGGGTGCGCCCGTCTTAATCTGTCCTGTGTTCCATGCCACCGCCAGATCTGCAATGGTGGTGTCCTCCGTCTCTCCTGACCGATGGGACATTACGGCTTTATAACCGTTTTTATGAGCCATCTCCACCGCCTCATAAGCTTCCGTCAAAGTACCGATCTGATTCACCTTCACCAGAATGGCATTGGCGGTCTTTAATTTGATGCCTGCGTCCAAACGCTTGGTATTGGTTACAAACAGGTCGTCGCCCACTAACTGCACGCTGTCCCCAAGCCTTTCCGTCAATGCCTTCCAGCCGTCCCAGTCTTCCTCGTCCAAACCGTCCTCAATAGAAATGATGGGAAATTTCTCTACCAGCTCCGCAAAATAATCTATCATATCCTGAGTGCTGCGCACAATATCCTGCCCTTTCAGGCTGCTCTCTCCGGGAAAGTGGTACATTCCCGTTTTTTCATTATAAAGTTCACTGCTTGCCGCATCCATTGCAATCTTGATATCCTGCCCCGGCGTATATCCCGCCGCCTCGATGGCTTCCACCAAAAATGTGAGCACGCTTTCCGCATCCGGAAGATCCGGTGCAAAACCGCCCTCGTCTCCCACTCCCGTGGATAAGCCTTTTTTCTGAAGCAGTTTTTTCAGATTGTGGTATATCTCCGCACAGATTCGAAGTCCGTCCGCAAAGGTTTCCGCCTGTACGGGCATAATCATAAACTCTTGGAAATCCACCGTGTTCGCGGCATGTTTTCCCCCGTTTAAAATGTTCATCATGGGCACCGGGAGCAGCCTCGGCCCCATCCCGCCCAGATAACGGTACAGCGGAATATCCAGACCCTTTGCTGCGGCTTTTGCACAAGCCATGGACACGGAAAGCATGGCATTTGCTCCCAGATTACTCTTATTGTCCGTGCCGTCCAGTTCCAGAAGCGTCCTGTCAATGGCAATCTGTTCCAACGCATTTCTGCCCGAAAGAGCCGATGCAATCTTTTCATTTACATTTTTTACGGCGTGCTGTACTCCCAGACCGAAATACCGCGTCTCGCCGTCCCGCAGCTCCACCGCCTCGAACTGTCCCGTGCTGGCGCCGGACGGCACGGCGGCAATCCCCTCATATTCCTGACCGTTGTCATGATTCAATACCGTGACCTGTGCCTCCACCGTAGGGTTCCCTCTGGAATCTAAGATTTCTCTGGCATGGACAGCCGTGATTTCCAATATAACAGACATACAAACCTCCTTAGAATACTGTACTTTTGAGAATCCGTAACAATGGAATCCCAAAAGCACATTGCATTTCCTTTTTATTAGGTAAGTATGTCCGTCAGCGAAATTTCTATGCAGAACTTCTTGTCAAATCGTGGGTTTAATATTCCTTCCCCGCCAATATTTCACAGTAATCTTTGTAATTTTTCTCCAGCAGCGCGGGAGTATCCAGCCCATAAGGGCATTTCGCTTTACATTGCCCGCAGTGGAGACATTTCTCGATTTTCTTCATCTTCTCCTGCGCAGCCGGAGTCAGCTGTGCGGCGGAGGGCGATCTGCGGATCAGCAGACTCATGCGGGCACAATTATTGATTTCGATTCCCACGGGACAAGGCATACAATAACCGCAGCCACGGCAGAAATCCCCCAAAAGCTCTTCCCTGTCATGCTGTATCACCGCCGCCAGCTCTTCCGTCATAACGGGAGGATTGTCTATGTAAGATAAAAACTCGTCTAATTCACTCTCCCGCTGGACTCCCCAGATAGGAAGCACATTGTCATATTGAGCCAAAAACGCATACGCGGCTGCGGAATTGGTAATCAGACCGCCTGATAAAGCTTTCATAGCAATAAAACCCATATCCGCCTCTTTACATTTTTTTACCAGCTCAATATCCTTCTCCGTGGCCAGATAGCAAAAAGGAAACTGCAGCGTCTCATAGAGCCCGCTCTCCACCGCCTCATGGGCTATGTTCAGCCTGTGATTGGTGATGCCGATATGGCGGACCATACCTTTTTCCTTTGCCTCCAGCATGGCCTCATACAGCCCTGTGCCGTCTCCGGGCTTAGGGCAGAAAGAAGGATTATGGAACTGATATATATCTATATAATCCGTTCGCAGATTCTTCAAAGAGGTGTTTAAATCTTTCCAGAAGGCTTCCCCCGTACCTGCCGCTGTCTTCGTGGCAATATATACTTTCTCACGCATACCGTCGAAGGCTTCCCCAAGCTTCACTTCACTGTCGGTGTACCCTCTCGCCGTATCGAAAAAAGTTACGCCTTTGTCATAAGCCTTCCTCAGCAGTTTTACGGCTTCCCCCTGCGAAATCCGCTGAATGGGCAGTGCGCCGAAAGAATTTTTCTCCACTGTGATTCCTGTTTTCCCTAAAGTCACTTGTACCATAATAATCTATCTCCTTTCACATCTTTGCTACAGCTCCTCCGGTTCGCCGCTCAAAATAATCGAATTCTTATGATATCATCAAAAAGCATTTCCGGATATGATTCTCTTTTGCAGCTGAAATGAATCCCTTGCCGACGCAGTCGGCACAAACAATGAACGAATTGATGCAAGTCCGGAAGCAGCGATGCTTCCTAAAGAATTTTTTCCATCCCTGTTTTATATGGCATCAGCCCGCAGCTCTCATAGAATTTCTTTGCATTAGGATTGCATTCCCACACATTCAGTGTCAGATTGTAGCAGCCTTGCTCTTTTGCAAATTTTAACACATATTCATAGAGCTGCCTCCCAATATGCTGTCCGCGGAGTGATTCATCCACACATAGGTCGTCAATATAAAGTGTCTTAATATCGGTCAGGATATTATTATCCACATGCTGCTGAAAAATGCAGAATGCGTAGCCCAACACCTTATCTTCCTCGTCCACACCCACGAAAACAGGCTTACTGTCATCCTCAATTATCCCGAGAAGCTCCTCATCCATATATTTTCTGGTATTGCTCTTGAACAAATCAGGCCTTCCGTTATGATGCACCATCAACACCTGATTCAGCAAATTATCAATTCCTTCCATATCCCGTTTTTCTGCCCGTCTGATTTTCATATTTCCTCACCTTTCTCTCTTGTTATGCACACTGTATAAATTCCACATCCGGCTTAGAAAACCGCTTGTTTTGCATTGCTGTCTGATTAATAGCTTCACAGTCAAATCATAACATCATGGGAGCGGCTTTTCATGGAATGAACGGATATTTTTATTTGTATTATATACTGCTTGTTAACACAAATTCAACCCAACTATTGATTTATTACAAATTTGCAATCATCACATTTTTACTCATAACCGTTTTGTAAAGAGATTTATTACATCCTCTCATATATCGAACAGGATTCTCTGCTCCCTTACTGCCTGTTTGGCCGTTATAATACAGAAAGTTGCCATATCTAATCCAAGGCAGGGCAGGATTTTTTGTAATAGGGCTTACTGATAAAATCATGAATCCACATCCGAATTTTATTCTTACTCTTCCCAGAAAAGCCAGAGTCTTATATACTATAAATGAGCAAGTTTAAAAAATTGCACAATAAACCTACGCCACTAAAGCTATAACCTGCTCAAAGCCAATGTGCCTGGCTCCACATTGGTAAACGAAACGAATCCGTTCTTCCTGGATGTGGCTATAAATATAAGC
>CAJUTJ010000137.1 GCA_910589655.1 uncultured Acetatifactor sp.
AAGGCTTGTCGTGCTTGATATTATGCTACCTGGCAAGGACGGATTTTATGTTCTGGAAAAAATTCGTACAGAAAGCAACACGCCCGTACTGATTGTAAGTGCGAAAACGGAAAAAGAGGACAAGCTGAACGGACTGAATCTTGGCGCGGACGACTACATTGAAAAGCCCTATGATATTGATATCATGCTCGCAAAAATAAGCGGGATTTTTAAGCGTCGGTACGCTCTTGATGAAATTACCGACGGCAATATACGCATAAATAAGGTGAGCCGCACCGTTTACAAAAACGAAAAAGAGCTGGAAATGACCACGAAGGAATTTGAGCTGCTCCTGCTTTTGATGGAAAATAAGGGCAGGGCTTTAAGCAAGGAATACATTTTCGGGCAGGTTTGGGGCAGCGACAGCTTTTCGGAACAGCAGACACTGACGGTACACATAAAATGGCTGCGGCAGAAAATAGAGGACATCCCCAAAAATCCAAAAAGAATAGTGACTGTATGGGGGGTGGGTTATAAATATGAAAGCGTTTAACAAAATTTTCTCCGTAGTTGCGATTGCCGTAATCCTGTTGTTTATTGTAGTGAATATAATTCTTGCCGCCGACAGAACCGATGGGAGCAGGCAATATCGAGTGGAGATAAGCCGTCTTGTTCGTGAAATAGAAACGAATGGTTCTGCCGACATTTCCGAATGTGTGTACGTTACAAATATTGAGCGATACGGAGAAAAATTTTACAGCACGGACAGCGACTATGTAATCTATGAGATAAACGGAGAACTTTACCGTTTCGATTACAATATAAACGGCTGCTCCAACAAGACATATTTTATGGGAATCGTAAATGCCGTTCTCGGCGTTATAGCGATTTTATTTATCGTAGTTATGCTTTATATAAAATACGCAATTCTTACGCCCTTTGAACGCCTGAGCAGTCTCCCCTACGAGCTTTCAAAGGGGAATCTCACCACGCCGATAGAGGAAACGAAAAACCGTTTTTTCGGGAAGTTTCTTTGGGGAATTGATGTTCTCCGTGAAAACATCGAACAGCAAAAGCAGAGAGAACTGGAAATGCAGAAAGAAAAGAAAGCGCTGCTGTTATCGCTTTCGCATGATATTAAAACACCGCTCTCTGCGATAAAGCTGTACTCGGCGGCACTGTCGAAAAATTTGTATTTGGACGCGGAAAAGCAGCACAAAATCGCTGAAAGCATCACCGAAAAAGCGGACGAGATCGAGGGCTATGTTTCACAGATCATAACGGCTTCAAGAGAAGATTTCCTTAGCTTAGAAGTGGAAATGGGTGAGTTTTATCTTTCGGAACTTATTGAAAAAATCACGGGATATTACAGGGAAAAACTGGCGCTTATCAAAACAGATTTTAACGTTGGGAAATATAAAAATTGTCTGCTTTCAGGGGATTTGAGCAGGAGCGTTGAAGTGCTGCAAAACGTTATGGAAAACTCTCTCAAATACGGCGACGGCAGGCGTGTGGAATTGATTTTCCCCGAAGACGACGAATGTGTCCAGATTGCGCTCAGGAATGGCGGGTGTACGCTCAGCAGGGACGATTTGCCGCATATTTTCGAGAGCTTTTGGCGCGGAGCAAATGCGGAAAACATTCGTGGCAGCGGACTGGGACTTTACATTTGCAGACAGCTTATGCGCAAGATGAACGGCGAGATTTTTGCGGAGATTGACGGTGACATCATCACCGTCATTGCCGTTTTCGCAAGAGCGTAAATGATTTAGAGATGCGGGTTGGAACTTTTTTCTTAAAGGGCAGGGTTCCTTTTGGGGAAATACGGAGGATACAAAGACCGTGATGTATGTGGATGATGTCTTTCCCGTTCCACCAAAGCAGTACTCTGAGTATATCTTGCGGGGGGATTTCTGGGTGTCAGGTCTCTATGTAAAAGGAAATTGGCGGGTAACGTTTTCTTTATGTTCATTCATGCGTTTGTCGTGCTGTGACATGAAGGTTCGCTTGACAAGCAAAAAAAATGTGCTATAGTAATAGATGCAAATGCAATTCATTTGCATCTATTTTGTCGAACAGGAAATTCCGCCTTTTCATGGGAAGAGCAAGAAGTATTTTGGAAAGCGGGTCTGCCTGATTTTATGTATTATTTGGAGGCACATTATGTCGGATGTTATTGTAGATACTTTGCGGGACACTTTGAAATTGATTCCTTTTTTGTTTTTGACCTATTTGATTATGGAATTTTTGGAACATAAGACGGGGCAGAAGGTTCAGAAGACTGTACGGAGAGCCGGTAAGTTCGGACCCGTAATCGGAGGTATGCTGGGAATTGTACCCCAGTGCGGATTTTCCGCGGCGGCTTCCAATCTGTATGCCGGAAGAGTGATTACCATGGGGACATTGATGGCAATTTATTTGTCCACTTCGGATGAAATGCTGCCCGTCTTGATTTCGGAGCAGGCTCCTGTCAGGATTATGGTTTCCATTCTCTTGGCAAAAGCTGCAATCGGTATCGCCGCCGGAATTGTCATAGATTTGATTTTTTCCACACATAAGGAAGAGGGGCATCATATCCATGAAATATGTGAACAGGAACATTGCCATTGTGAAGAAGGGGGCATTTTCCGCTCTGCATTTGTACACACGGTTCAGATTGCTTGCTTTCTTTTACTGATAACTTTTTTGCTGAATCTGCTGTTTTTCCGTGTGGGAGAAGAGACTTTGGCGGGGCTTGTTTTGAATCGCAAGATTCTGGGTCCTGTGCTGGCAGGCATTGTAGGCTTAATTCCGAATTGCGCCGGTTCCGTAGCAATTACAAAATTTTATCTGGAGGGTGTGATCGGAACAGGAGCGATGCTGTCTGGTTTGCTGACAGGTTCCGGTGTGGGCTTGTTGATTCTGTTCCGTGTCAACCATAATAGGAAAGAAAATCTGAAAATCTTAGGATTACTGTATTTGATTGGCGTTTTGGCGGGAATTGTGGTAGGATTATTTGTGTAGACCGGAGAAACCGTTTCTGCGATCATGCAAAATAAAGTTAGGCAGGCAGAAGAGCCGGCGCTTTTTACGGATTAAGATATCTTTAATATGCCATCGGTATAGGAGGGTGCATATGGGAGAAAGGAAAGAGATAGAATATCCACAGGGGATAAAATGGACAAAACAGCGTAAAAATGTATATACCGTGCTTCAAGGAGCGGAGGAGCCGCTCAGTGCGGTACAGATCTATCGTTTGGCTGAAAAACTGGCAGAGGGCGAGGACTATGCTCTGTCCACTATCTATAGAATTTTGGCCTTTTTTGAAGAAAAAGGAATGGTTTCCAAAAATACGTGGATGGGGGACGGCACCATAGTTTATGAGTTAAACCGTGGCGGACATACCCACTATGCGGTGTGTTTGGAATGTCATAAGAGAATTGCTTTGCAAAGCTGCCCTTTTGCACACATGCATTTGGACCAGAATACCGGAGACTTTACGGTGACGGGGCATAAGCTGGAATTGTATGGGTATTGTAAAGATTGTAAGAAGAATTGAAATAATCAGGATGCTGCAATGCCATGTGAAAGCCGGAAAATGGAATAATGCGATGCAGGGGCAAGGACAGGAACAGGGGCAAGGACAGGGACAGGGACAAGGACAGGGACAGGGACAAGGACAAGGACAGGGACAAGGACAGGGACAGGGACAAGGACAGGGACAAAGTGCATAAGAGAAGAATAAAAGATATATTACCGCTGTATATGCAATATATTAAAAAATATTAATATAAAATAAAAAAATTTTTAAAAAGGGCTTGCTTTTTATAAAAACTTATTATATAATAATTCTTGCGTTGTGAAAGATAAATAACAAAGTTTAAGACACGCACCGCTAGCTCAGTTGGTAGAGCACCTGACTCTTAATCAGGGTGTCCAGGGTTCGAGCCCCTGGCGGTGCACTTTAAAGGACTGTTTTTGAGGATATGAAAAGCCTTGGGGACGGTTCTTTTTTTGTGTACTTATAAGGCTTCGGGGTTTTGAGCCTGAAAAGTCAGGGGGTCACAAAATATTACAATCAGTTTGTGAGGGAAGGAGATGGGGATTTCGTACCCCAAAAGTGTCTGGGACGTATCAAGGATTTAAAGCAAGGCAGTGTTATCTATAAGAAACGACTTTTTATAGCAGACGAAACACTTGAAGAAATACTCAAGGAAGGCAGATTTCCTGATAAAAAAGTGGTTTTAAATAGATGGAAGGAGCAAAGCATACTTTGTATTGATTGCCCTCTTCCAGTCATTTATGAATACCCTGATCACGAGATTTCTTCTCCGGTAATCGCGTTAAACCGGATCGAATATCTGCTGTCTTCCACCGATTGTCCATCTACTTCAAACTCAACGCACCATACCGGGATCAGATCCATCTCCGTAAAGGAATCTTCCCTTAGAAGTGGGAAATACTCCATCCAGATATTCTTTGCCCTAAACTCACTTGATAAAATGACATCGCCAAATTTTTTTATGATCGCTTCTTTAATGCCGTCTTCTCCTATAATAGCTGTTTCGTTCTGATGTTCCTCACAAGGCTCAAACATTCCCATCAGGGTTATCATTTCAATCCCGCTATTTGACAGCAATACCGTTACAGCAGCCGGATAAGCCAAAATTCTCTCACTCGTCTGCCGCAGATTCGGCTCGTTTCGGTATACGGGAATCCCATTTACATCCATGCGAAAAATGATCTGATACACTTCCATGTCTTCGTCAAACGTATCGTTTCCATATCCTTTTGCTGACAAAAACTGACAGCTGTTATCTTCCATAATTGTCTTTTTCACATTCTCTAAATCCGCCTGATCCATAGCAACCACATCGAGAGCTTCCAGTTCTCCACCCACCCCAAGCATCCCTATAAAGCTTTGCATCCTTCTGGCAGCATCCTCTTTGGACATAAAAGACAAATCCCTGTCATCTGCCAGTCCCATCTCCCCCGCATAGGAGCAATAAGTGTCCAAATGGCTTGCCATGTCATTTCTTTGATAGGTAAGTGAGCCTCCCGTAAATCCATTGTTCCCATCATCAACAACAAGGTTTCCTTCTGCATTTTGCCCTATCGCTTCCTGTACTTTATCATAGTCAAAAATTTTTAACCTTGTTGCATACTCATAAAGATTATTTTCCGGCATTTTCAACTCTGCACTGATGAACAAATTTTCATCCAGCTTTTCATCTATAAAAACGGTGGTGTCCTGTGGTACAATTTCATCAGTGCTATTCCTTTCATCCTGTGCTTCAAACGTTTGCGTCTCTGTTCTGGTACTGTCTAAATCAATACTTGGTATTTCTCCTTGGGATGTGTGAGCGCAGCCGCCTAATAATGTCATAAGAAACAAAATACCCGCTAAAGCCGTTACCGTCTTTTTCATCCTTTTCAACCTTCCTTTCTTTTCATGCGATAAATTGCATTTTCCTTTTTGCTGTTACTAAAATCAATATCGGTTTCCATTATCCATGTTTTTGGCATAATTCCAACCCCGTCTGCACCAAACGACATTTTTTGCTTTTGTTTGGTCATGCAATACGCTTTTATTCCCGCGAGCAATGAGCCAAGTGCCGTGCTTGCACGAGCATAAAGTCAGCAAGCTGGCTTGGCGAATCTGTTCCTCTTTCATCATCGCTTGATTGGATGATTGCAGTTATTGCTCCAACAAGAATCTGATTCAGCCCAGTATTATGAAATGCTGCGTTTACAGAACGAAAACCAGTGCATCTTAATCCATGATATAAAAACATCTGCAATCCATTGATATGCTGAATGCCCAAAAAGAACATGATAACCGATGGGAGAGGGCATTTCGGCGGGGATGGAAAGCGTCTATTGTGGCGCCCATGCCATAGCAAATCATTTTGATACTTTGGATATGATCTATGCAGATTACCAACGGTACACCCAGCAGTTAAAGTCCTGCATGGAACGGCAGTGGAACTTTGTGGGGCGCAAAAAACAGAGGCTGCTTCACTCTGGAAAAACAGCCCCTATTCGTCTAATTGGATTGCCCCGTCAATGGCAGTCTCGACAATGGGCAGATACCTTTCCGGGCATATCTGCAACCTGTGGCTGACACGCTGTCGCCGGGCACCGGCCTCACCGGAAAGTTCAGGATTGAAATAGCGTTCCGTCGGCAGACGGCAAATTCTGCCAGCCGCAATATGACAGGGATGCTTGGAATGGTAGATTTCAATTCAATTTCCGAAAGATACCGCAGGTTAACATACACCTGCTCCGTCAACGCCCTGATTGTAAGCCCTAACGCCTCCCATGCGGCCTTTGGAATATTAAAATTGTTTTATATCCGCTTTGAGGCGCACTTTCGATTTTCATTGTTCCACCATGTGCCTCCACAATCTGCCTCACAAGCAGAAGCCCCAACCCATGCCTCAAGTCCAGCCGTTCATCGATGCTTTCCATATAGTGAGGTTTTTCTTCCAGCTCCCGTAATTTTTTAGCGGACATACCCACGCCATTGTCCGCAACTGTGATAGAAACATCTTCCAATGAACAGACAAGGGACAGGAAAATATCGCACCCCTGTGGATTGTGGTTGATACTGTTCTGCACCAAGTTACCGATAGCCCGCGAAAGCAACCGAGCGTCACAGTCTATAACTGTGGTTTCCGCTTCGGAAGAAATTTCAACCTCGACGGAATATTTCTCACCGATACCTGCATTGAGCAAATCCGCCGCATAGGAGCGCAGCAGTTTAGACAGGCGTACCAGTTCTTTATGGAGCGGCTGCATTTCATATTCCAACTGCGATACTAAATTCAAGTCCTGTACCAAGTCTTTGATTTTTGCGCTCTGCGCCCGGATGATCTCTGCCTCTTGCTGAATATTTCCAGTGGCCCCGTGATCTCCGGCAATCCGCTGGGCATATCCCATAATCATAGAGAGCGGTGTGCGGATGTCGTGGGAAACGCCGCTGATCCAGTTGGCGCGAGCCTGATTTTGTCTGCTCAACACTTGGGATGCCTGATTGACGCTATCCGCAATTTCCGACAACTCGCCTCGAATGGACAAATCAACAGGTTTGCCGGTGGACAGTGTTTTGATAGAAGCCATAATCGGCTCTGTATTTTTTGCTATTTTTTGTTTTGAGAAGTAGTAGACCAAAAACAGAAGCAATATGTCAATCGCCAGGATGCCGGTTACAAAGAGCGGGAAAATCCTAATTGCCCGTATCGGGAAATAATTTCCCGTCAGCTTCATAAAGCTGTCTTTTGGGTAGCCCAATACCAGCAGACCATTGTCTATGTTCCGCACAAAAACAGGATAGTCTTGCAGATAGCCTTTCGAGAACACAGCCACATCCTGAATAGTGTATTGTGTTGGTATTTCCTCCGGCAAAGATACCTCCCAAATACAGCGCCCGCCTGCGTCCAATAGCATAGCCCAGATCTGATTACGGTTTAGCTCTTGCAGTCTTTCTTCGGATATGCCGGATGCTGACAGATCATCAGCCACAGCTTCTAACATATTTGCCGGTGATGCCGAACCGTATTCCCTGAATACGATACCTCCGAACGTCAAGGCAAACGCAAGAATATTGACAAGCAGGAGAATGAGAGCAAACACAAAAAAGGAAAGAAGATACTTCGAGATATATTTTCCAAATACTTTCATCGGTTATTTCACCCCCTGCTTATCAATCTGATCTAAACTCCACTCCACTAATACGATTTCCGGCCGATTATTGAACCGGAACGGTATGATGCTGTTTCCGGGGTCGCGGCTGACAACCGTGTTTGTGCCGCCGTCAGTATATAGGCCGGCATCGTACTTTGGGAAAAATCCCTGATTGGGAGCAACCAGCCCGCCAATCAACGGAAGCCGAAATTGCCCGTCGTGTGCGTGACCGCTTAATACTAAATCAACGTTGCAGTTTACATAGGTATCGAACAATTCCGGCCTGTGAAAAAGCAAAATCGTATAGCCAGTCTTATCTTCCGCACATTATTTTCTCGCCAGCAGTTTATAGCCCAATCCCTTGACTGTCAGCAGGGAAACCGGCTTTGACGGGTCTGCCTCGATCTTCTCCCGGACACGCCGCACATGGGCATTCAAACTGTTTTCATAGCCAAAGGGGTTGTCACCCCATAGAGCCTCGCAGAGCGTGTCCACGGTCACAATACGGCCCTCATTCTTCGCAAGAGTTTCCAGCAGCCTATGCTCCATCGCTGTCAAGGGAAGTATCTCACCGCCCTTATCCACTTCGGCCCGGCTGAAATCCACCGTACAGCTATCCAGCTTCAAAACGGTTGTGTCCTCTTTATAGCATCGGCGCAGAACCGCATAGACCCGCAACAGAAATTCCTGAGGCAGAAAGGGCTTCGCAATATAATCGTCCGCACCAAGGCCCAGTCCCGCCAGCTTGTCCGCAGCCTCATCACGGGCCGTCAGAAAAATCGCGGGAATATCCGTCCATGCGCGCATCTGCTCCATCAGGGAAAAGCCGTCGCCGTCCGGGAGCATCACATCTAAAATTGCCAGATCAGGCTTTTCCGCTTTGGCGACAGCAATTCCCTCTTTCATGTTGGCGGCGGTCACAAGGCACCGAAAGCCCTCGTCCACTAAAATAGCCGATACCATTTTCAAAAGCTCCGGCTCGTCATCGACCAGCAGAAGTTTTTTGCTGTGTAAAAATGAATTGTCCATCGTGACACCTCCTGTTCGTCCCCATTATAACATACTCGTTCAACTTTATGGATGGCTCTCTGAAAAAGTAAGGTAAAAGTAAGGACAAGAGAAGGTAGAAGTCAGGCTGATGTTGTACCATAGGGGCAGAAAGGAGATGTGTCTATGGACTATATTATCATCACAGAGCAGTTGACGAAGAAATACAAAAATTTTACTTCCGTCAACAATGTTTCTATCCACGTCCGCAGGGGCAGTATTTACGGTTTTCTCGGCCCCAACGGAGCGGGCAAATCTACCACCATGAAAATGCTTCTGGGGCTGACCGCCCCCACAAAGGGTCGTTTCACCATTGACGGGAAGCAATTTCCGGGTGACCGGCTGAAAATTCTGCGGGAGATCGGCTCTTTCATTGAGGCTCCCTCGTTCTATGCCAACCTGACGGGCCGGGAAAATTTGGATGTGATACGCCGGATTTTAGGGTTGCGGAAAAACACCGTAGAGGACGCCTTGGAGCTGGTGGGGCTGTCTGAATTTGGAGATCGTCTCGCAAAGAAGTATTCTCTGGGCATGAAGCAGCGACTTGGCCTCGCCGGGGCGCTGCTGGGACGTCCTCCTATCCTCATTCTGGACGAACCGACCAATGGACTTGACCCCTCCGGCATCCACGAGATACGCAATCTGGTGAAGTCCCTGCCTAATCTGTACGATTGCACCATCCTCATTTCCTCCCATATGCTATCGGAAATTGAGCTGATGGCGGACGACATCGGCATCCTCAATCATGGGCGGCTGCTGTTTGAGGGCAGCTTGGATGATCTGCGGCACAGCGCAAGGCAGGCGGAAATGTCCGCCGACAATTTGGAAGATGTGTTCCTCTCCATCGTGGAGCAGGACAACGCCGCCAGAAAGCAGAGGGCAAAGCTATGAGGGCGCTTGTGATCGAACTGCGGAAAGAAAAACGGACAGGGGTAATCCCGGTGCTGCCGGCTGTTGGTATTTTAGGTGCGGCCTACGCCTTTGTCAACTTCTTTGTTCGAAAAGATACGCTGCTGGGTCTCCCGCTGGATCCAATGGATGTACTGCTGACCCAGCTTTACGGCATGATTATGATACTGAACCTGTTCGGTATCGTTGTCGCGGCCTGCATGGTCTTTCAGCTGGAGTTTAAGGGCAGCGCAATCAAAAAGATGTATATGCTCCCCATGAGCGTACCGGGGATGTATCTCTGCAAATTCCTAATCTTGACCGTCATGCTCTTTGTGGCGGCAGCTCTGGAAAATCTGGCGCTAATGAAAATCGGACAGAGCTGCCTGCCGCAGGGGACATTTGAAATGGGAACGCTGCTCCGCTTTACGGCATATTCATTCCTCACATCCATGCCGGTGCTGTCCTTTATGGTGCTGATTTCCTCGCGCTTTGAAAATATGTGGGTTCCCCTTGGCGTGGGAGTTGCCGGTTTTTTAAGCGGGATGGCTCTGGCATCGTCAGCCGCAGCGGTCTTGATGGTGCATCCGTTCATTGTGATGTTCAAGCCTGCGGTGGCTATGAGCGCACAACCCGATATGTTGGTCGTAATGTTTGCGCAGGTAGAAACGCTCCTTTTCCTTGGCCTTGGGCTGTGGATGGCAAAAAATCTGCGCTATGAGTAAAGGAGGAGCCGCATGAACTTTTTGGATTTACTCGGCATTGAGTTTATGAAAGTGAAACGCTCAAAGATCGTTCCGCTGATTTTTATTGCACCGCTGTTGGTTGTGGTCTCCGGAGTGGCGGCATTAAGCCGGTATTTTACGCCGGAGTACACCAATGTATGGCCCGCGATGTTCATTCAAAGCGCTCTGGTCTACGCTTACTACCTGCTGCCGTTCAGCATGATTGTGGTCTGCGTGATGATTGCGGGGCGGGAAACACAGAACAACGGTATCCTGAAAATGCTGGCTCTGCCGGTCAGCGGTCAAGCTCTTTCCTTGGCAAAGTTTTGTGTCCTGATGTTCTATCTGCTCATGGAAATGGTCGTCTTTCTGGCGGTGTTCGTAGTCGCCGGCATAGCGGCTTCTTCGACGATGGGTATTACCGAAACATTGCCCGTTCTCTATCTTCTGAAATGGTGCGTGGGGCTGTTTCTGACAATGCTCCCATGTTTGGCGGCGATGTGGGCAATCACGGTGTTATTTGAAAAACCTCTGCTTTCAGTGGGGTTAAACCTGCTGCTGGTTATCCCTGGCATTCTGGTGGCCAACACACCGCTCTGGATTGCTTATCCCTACTGTTACAGCGGCTATCTGGTGTCCTGCTCCCTGCATGATTTTACAGCGGAAACCTCTGACGCAGCATTTGCGTTGATGCCGTTCCTTCCCTGTGCAATCGCTGTATTCGTTCTTCTGCTTACCCTGTCAATCACACAATTTGGAAAAAAGGAAATGAGGTAATTGTATGGAAATCACGAAAAAATTTCAAAAGCTCAGTCTGGCGGCGCTGATCGTCAGTCTGCTGCCACTGGCAACCCTTGTCCCGGTGTTTCTGAAAATCACCCTGCCGGATGGTGTGCATATGATTTGGGCGATCTGCAACATCGTCCTTGCGCTGACGGGCTTCCTGCTCTCTGTGATCTGTGTAAAAAGCGAGGAAAGCCGGAGCGCCGTCAACATCATGTCCACGGTCATCAGCATGGCACTGGTGCTGATGATGCTGGGGATTGTCGCCCTTGCCCTGATTCTCAACGTCTTGCAGTAATACCGGATCGGGAAACTGCCATATAGACAATATTTGAAAACTGCCGCACGACTATGGTGAACGGTGCAGGTTTGACGCCTTTTGCAAGACTGTATTGAAGCATGAGGCAAAATAGATTACCACCCTGCTTTTTAACAAGAATGAGTAAATCACGCAAAAAATCTGCGTAATTTACTCATTCTTTTTTACAGCCCCCAAATTACAATACTGTTATCAAAAAAGCAGCAAAGGAGAATAAAAGAAATGGCTACATTATTGGAAGCGAAAAACGTAACAAAAATTTATGCAAAATCACAGCGCCCAAGCCTTAATAGAGTATCGTTCAGCGTAACGGACGGTGAATTTATTGCCATTATGGGGGCTTCCGGATCCGGAAAGACTACATTGCTTAATGTTCTTTCCACTATTGATACACCCACGAGCGGCAGCATTACAATAAACGGTGTCAATCTTAAAAATCTGACTGATTCCAAAGCAGCGGATTTCCGCAGGGATAATCTGGGTTTTATTTTCCAAGAATATCTGCTGTTAGACAGCCTTACTATTTTTGAGAATATCGCTGTTCCACTGACTTTACAGAAACTCCCACCGAAAAAAATAGAAAACATGATACG
>CAJUTJ010000138.1 GCA_910589655.1 uncultured Acetatifactor sp.
AGGAAACCTCAGACATGGTAAAAATTATATCAATAACTTCTGATGGAAGGGGAACCCTCCTTCAGTTATTCATCAGATATGACCTTGTAACTTATTAACTTTATAGCTCTTGTGGCTATATCATTATTATACTAGGAGGTGAATATATGCACGAATTTGACGATGCGGTTTTAGAGTGCTTTTTGGAGAACCAGCTGCAGCTTTTTCCGCAGGAGGTAGCGGAGACTTTGGAGGAAGCGGAAGATTTTCTGGAAGAATGTATGGCTGTGGTAGTCAATTCCGTAGAAGAAGTAATTGAATATTTCGAGGAGGAAGGGATTGATACGGAAGGCGTTATGGATGATTCCATTCTGGAGGCCGACGAAGTATTTGATATCGGTGACGGAAGATATTTAATTGTAGAGGGTTGAGCGTCGTGCTCTATTTATTCTGCTTATGTATTCAGGCTTATTAATCTAAAGAGTTTTCCGGTCAAAGCCGACGGCGAGTATTCGTGGATTTCTTCGGACACGAATAGGTCATTGGCTTTGGCCGGCTGAACTGTCAGGCTATATCTTTGCGTTCGTGTATTTTCAAAAACAATATACTTTTTATATTTTTGTTTTAATATTTTTTGTCATTGTTTTATCCGGCGTTGCCTATTTATCCGGATATAAGAGTTTTAACACAACCTTTATTCATGTATCTATCATATTTTTCATTGCGAAAAGATGTTTTTTTTCATGATGGAGTCACCGGCATACCATCTTAATGGGAAAGCCCAAGGAGTTTTAGCCATGGCATTTGACATAGATTGTTCTGCAAATGGATATAAAAATTCTCTGTCAACTATCGAAGAATGGCTGGGTGATAGTCGGTCTAATGTTCGTCGAGCTGTTTCGGAGACCGGACGGTTTACTATTCCGATGCTTTTGTATTGCAGGAGGGCTGGCTCGTCTGGAAAATATCTTTTGTCAGATAGAAGATGACTCCCAGACGGATACATGCAATGACCGGATCCGGCAATACCGAGAAACTGCCTTCCAGCTGCATCAAGTAAGTACAGTAAGTAAGCAAGGTGCAAAGCATTGTAATCAATGCCGTTTTTACGTGCTTTGTTTCTTTTGTCATGATGATAAACAGCAGCGTTTCTGCCACATAGGCATAGCGTTCATGCACAAGAGGCATGCAGTAGCATATAATCAGTATGGACAATGCCGTTACTTTACAGAGAGCCGGGCCGTCCAGAGTGATTTTGCAACAATAAAGCCGATAGAACAGAATGATTAATAATAAGAAGGTTAACAACATTCCATATACAAAGTAACTGTCATAAAGTTCCTCGGACCATGAACCGATTAAGGTGTAAAGGTTGGGGTAATTCAGTGTCAAGGTGCCGTAATTGCGGTCGGCCTGTCCCAGATATATTTTGAACATAGCTTTTAAGCTGCGTCCCGCAAGGCACATAGGGATACAGCTGATCGTATAGACAATGGGTATCCACAGAAGCTGCACGGGTCTCAGCACATTCCGCTTCTGCATCATCCACAGAAGGCAGAGAACGGGAAGAAAGAAAACAGCCTGTAATTTCAAAGAAAACGCTATGGCAAACAGCAGGCAGATGCCGTCTCCGGAGAGGCGGAAGGCTCCCTTTTTCCGTTTGAGAGCTTTTGTGCTCCATAGCTTTGCACCGCAGATGGAGAGCAGCGTCAACAGGAGAAAAGAACTGTAGAGACTGTCACATTGTCCCCATGCGGCCGAGTTAAGCAGTGTCAAAGGATTTAACAGGATTACGGCATAGAGCGTGAGCCTTTTACTCAGCTCGGTGACACCCAGCCGTCTGGATAGTTTTACGGAGGCGGCAGCCAGTACAAAGTCAAACACACAAGGCATCAGTTTTATGATCACTACCGGTTCAAAGGGCAGTGTTGAAAGTATGGTCAAGGGAGTGACATACAATGGCGGATAATCGCCTATATTGCGTCCCAGAGCGGTCCATACTCCGAGAGAGCGCATATCATGGATCCAAGATTCATAGCATAGGTAATAATCATTGCTTTTTACCGGTAAAAAGGCAATGCGTAGTATGACGGCGGCTATGGTAACAGCCGCAAAGAACAAGATATGAACCAAAGGAACCCGAAAGATTTTAACCGAAAGAAAATCGCCCAAGGTGAAATCATTTGCGGTATTTGTGTCTTTGTCTTCCTTGTGGGTGGAAACTGCCGTGTTTGTTTTGGCAGAAGCAGAATTTTTATCGGAATGCAGTTTCTTTTCCGGATTTTTGGATCTGAGCTTTTGTCTCCGGGAACGAAAAGCAGCCGCTATTGTAACGATCAGACATATCCCCAGAACTGCGAGGAATAAAGCCAATCGGAAGGGAACCAACACATCATAGCTTAAGCGCATAGCAGCGGCGCCCGATGTCTTGGGGGAAGGAATGGATTCGGGATTTGAACTCTCTGCAGCTATGGTGAAATTCTCTGTAATTTCGGGAATCCCTGCAGACTGCGGCACAAAATATAAGGAAGGGTTTTCTCCGTTTTGATAACCTGCTGCGGAAACGGAGAAATCATACCATGCGTCCGCATTCAATCTGCAATTTACGGGAAAATCAAGATACCAATGATCCGGCACTCCCTCCAGAGAGAACGTATGGCGGTAAATTTCTTCTTTTGTGTCGTGGCCGGAGAGGGTGACGGTGAGAGTACCTGACGCGGCGGACATAGGTTCCGATTGTTCCGGAGACCGGAGTGCCAGCGAGATGGCAGTGACCTTAGCATGAGCCGGAGAAAAAGTCTGGATTAAAACAATGTCTTCCGTCAGAGGAACCGCATCCGCGGCCATGTCCAGCGGAGAGGCGCTTTCCGCACCGGTATAGAGAAAATTGCCGCCCAAAACGGCAAATATAAGGACGGTAAACAGTAATCCGGTTCTGATCCAGAAAAGCTTCTTCATAGTATTTATAATAACTCCTTTATCACTTCTAATACGGAATAGGGGACAAATAATTTGCCGTAACCCACAGCTAAATCCAGCCCCGGCTTGTTCCCGCCGTGAAAATCGGAACCGCCGCTGACCGCTAAATGATTGGAAGCGGCAAGTCTGCGGATTTGACGTTCCTCTGCGGCATTGTAAGTGCTGTATATGGCTTCAATTCCTTGAAGACCCGCATCTTTTAAACGAACCACCAATTCTTCCAACCGGCGGTCGCTCATACGATACAGAATCGGGTGTGCCAGAATCGGAATGCCGCCTGCCTGAAGAATCAAATCAATAGCCTGCTCGGGGGTGACTTTTTTTCTGGGTACATAATAGGGACAGTGGTCGCCTACATAGCGCTCGAATCCTTCCTTCATGCTCTTGGTATATCCGTGGTTTAACAAATATTTAGCATAATGTGCTCTGGTGATTACCGCATCCGGAAATTCTTCCAACAATGCATCATAGCTGACGGCAATGCCTGCATCTTGAAGCAGCGCACACATTTTCCGGTTTCGGCTGATCCGGGATTCCACGAAGTCTTTCAGGTACTCCTGAAAGACTTTATTATGATGATTGATATAGAGACCTACAACGTGCACGTCCTTCCCCTGATATTCGGTAGACAGTTCAATCCCCGGAATAACTTCGGGTACGCTCCGGGCTTTTTCCGTAGGAAGAGTCCGGCGGAGTCCGTCAGCATAAGAGACTGCTTCTTCCAGTCCGTCTACGGTATCGTGATCCGTCAGGGCGAAGGCCGCCAAGCCCTTTTCCATCGCATAATCCACTAATTGGGTGGGGGAAAAAGTACCGTCCGAACGGTTGGAATGCACATGCAGGTCAACGGCTCTCATCTCGTTCACGCAGGTTCCTCCTATTCCAGTACCGTCCCTACACTACAGCCCCCATATAAGGGAAGCAATTTTCATTTGCAAAACGCAGCTGAAAATTCTTCCGGGTGCTTCCGTTTCGGGACTGAAAAGATCCGGTACCGTAATTTTTTTAATCTTCTTCTTCCTTCTGGGCGGTGAAGACGGTGCGTTTTCTGGCCATTTCATCATTGGCGAGGTATTCGTCATAGGTGGTGATTTTATCAATCATGTGTCCGTCGGGAAGAATTTCTATAATTCGGTTTGCCGTGGTCTCCACAAACTGATGGTCATGGCAGGAGAAGAGGGCTACTCCGGGGAATTTAATCAAACCGTTGTTCAGGGCAGTGATGGATTCCATATCCAAATGGTTGGTAGGCTCATCCAGAACAAGGCAGTTGGCGCCGCTGATCATCATTTTGGAGAGAAGGCAGCGTACTTTTTCGCCGCCGGACAATACCTTTACTTTCTTGACGCCGTCTTCGCCCGCAAACAGCATACGTCCCAAAAAGCCTCGGACATAGGTGACATCCTTTACAGGAGAGTAGCCGGTAAGCCAGTCCACAATGGTCAGATCGTTGTCAAATTCGGCGGTGCTGTCCTTGGGGAAATATGCCTGTGAGGTGGTAACGCCCCACTTTACGGTGCCTTCGTCCGGTTCCAATTCTCCCAAGAGAATCTGGAACAAGGTGGTCTTGGCAAGTTCCTGACTTCCCACAAATGCAATTTTATCGTTATGACCCATCACAAAAGAGATATCATCCAGTAGCTTTTCGCCGTTGACAGTCTTGGACAGATGTTCCACGGTCAGCACTTCATTGCCGATTTCACGGTCGGGACGGAAGTCAATATAAGGGTACTTTCTGCTGGACGGTCTGATATCATCCAGCTCGATCTTTTCAAGCGCCCGTTTTCTGGAAGTAGCCTGCTTGGACTTGGAAGCATTGGCGGAGAAACGGGAGATAAACTCTTGAAGCTCCTTGATTTTTTCTTCCTTTTTCTTGTTGGCTTCTTTCATTTGCTTGATTAACAGCTGGCTGGACTCATACCAGAAATCGTAGTTGCCGGCATAGAGCTGAATCTTTCCGTAGTCGATGTCGGCGGTATGGGTACATACCTTATTTAAGAAGTATCGGTCATGGGATACCACGATAACCGTATTTTCAAAATTAATCAAAAACTCTTCCAGCCAAGAGATGGCATCCAGATCCAAATGGTTGGTGGGCTCGTCCAGAAGCAGGATATCGGGATTGCCAAACAGAGCCTTTGCCAGCAGGACTTTTACCTTAATATTGCTGTCCAAATCCTTCATTATAGAATAATGGAGATCCGTGTCTATACCAAGGCCATTCAGCAGAGTAGCGGCGTTAGACTCGGCTTCCCAGCCGTCCATTTCCGCAAATTCAGCCTCCAGCTCGCTGGCGCGGATGCCGTCTTCATCGGTAAACTCTTCCTTTGCATAGAGAGCGTCCTTCTCCTTCATAATCTGGTACAGGCGCTCGTTGCCCATGATAACGGTGTCCATTACCACGCAATCGTCATATTTAAAATGATCCTGTTCCAGCACGGAAAGACGCTGGCCGGGAGTAATAATGACATCGCCGCCGGTAGTTTCCAGTTTGCCGGAAAGAATTTTCAGAAAAGTAGACTTTCCCGCACCGTTTGCACCGATGACTCCGTAACAGTTCCCTTCCGTAAATTTAATGTTTACGTCTTCAAATAACGCCTTTTTGCCGATTCGTAAAGTTACATTGTTTGCCTGTATCATGATACTACCTCTGTTTTCCTAATTTTCTAATATTTTCTAAGTTTACACAGTTAATCTCTATTATACATAAAACCTTTGATTTTTCAAGGCAACTTTTGCGGTGAACACGACAAACGTATGAATGAACAATTTGTAAACAAATCGCTTCTATGAGCATTTTTTAAGTATGCTATTTTGATTTTATCAATTTTTACTCCAAAATCGTTTCAGAAAACATTTAATTTATTATTTACTAACAAAATATTTACAGTTTATTTACTCAAGCGTTTGTCCTGTGCGGTGAAGAGATTTTGTGTAACCATTCGTAACAGTTTAGACAGGGCACTGAACCGTTACGAGAATGCACACAAAACGCGGAAAGAATGCGTTTGGGCGCCCGCATGTCTCGCAAAATCGCATCAAGACGTGATTTTAACTTCGCGGGAGGGGCTGTCTGATGTTACAACCATTCAGTCATGCGGAAATGAACGTGCCCCGCTACGCCTCCCGGATTGAGACTTGCATCCCATAAAGTGTGGCGTACATTCCGGGAAAAGCATATTTCAAGCGCGCTCTGCCATGACCGGTATATGAAATTCAGAAAAAAGGCAGAGAAGCTCATTTTATAATGTTGAAAATTTTCATATAATATTGTGGGACTCAGGGTGGTTTCTCTTTTTCCGGATTGTTTGTACAACAGGATTACGGAGGCGGAGTAAGGAAACAGACGGAATTTTTTAAGAAAAAAGAAAGATTTCAAAAAGGTCTCCTAAATATTGGTTTGAGTTCTTGAAAATTTCCGCAAGAAGGAGTAGGCTGTAAATGGTTATGGCTTAGGCAGTAAGATAGGCAGTTCTTTATTGGCTGCAAGGGTATTAGCCATATAGATTGTAGTAGGCAAGGATACGGAGGGGAATAGGGGAAATGATTATTTTAGTGATTTTGATAATGAGCATGACGGTATTAACCGCGTTATATTTTTATATGATAATGCCGAGAATCTTCGGCAGGCCGGATACATCGTCTTACCGGAAATGGCTTTATGCCCATAGGGGGCTTTATGATAATAATTCGGATGCGCCGGAAAACTCACTGGCTGCCTTTGGCAAGGCCGTCAAAGAGGGCTTTGGGATTGAGATGGATGTACAGCTTTCCAAGGACGGTATTCCTATGGTATTCCATGACTTTACGCTGAAAAGAATCTGCGGCGCGGAGGGGAAGGTATGTGATTACACTTGTGAGGAACTTCAAAGATTCCGCCTGTGCGGTTCTGAACAGCGGATTCCTCGTCTGGAGGATGTGCTTACATTGGTGAACGGCAAGGTTCCTCTGATTGTGGAATTAAAGCTTCCCACCATGGATACTTCTGTCTGTCCGGCGGCGGACAGGCTGTTGTCGGACTACAAGGGAATGTACTGCATTGAGTCTTTTCATCCTCTGGCAGTGAGATGGTACAGAAAAAACCGCAGGGAAATCGTGCGGGGCCAGCTGTCGGATGCCTTTTTAAAGGAAGGAGAGTTCAACGGTCCGGTGTGCTTTCTGCTGCAGAACCTTTTGTTTAACTGGTTGGGAAAGCCGGATTTTGTGGCATATAACCATAAGTACCCGAAAATATTTTCCCGCTGGATTTGCCGTGAATTTTATCGGAATACCGCGGTGGCGTGGACCATTAAGACACCACGGGAGCTGGAAGCGGCCAAAAAGCATTTTGACATATGTATATTTGACAGCTTTGTGCCTAAAAAGTAGGAGAGCATTGTGCCTGTGCAAGACGCAGCAGATATCCGACCTAAGTTAGATACTCGTAAGACAGTATTAGATTTGTTTTTTGGAAACGGCGTAGCGTTGGCTATGCCGTTTCCCCGTTTTATAAGTTGTTCAGCAGGGACGCGGGGAGTATTCCCACAAGGTCATAGGATATGTCAATCTGC
>CAJUTJ010000139.1 GCA_910589655.1 uncultured Acetatifactor sp.
AATTCCTCCTATGCCTTATTATAACACACAATGGCATAAAATAACATACATAAACACAAAATATTTGACAAAAAAGAAGCCTTTTTTCAAGGCTTTCAAGCACTTTTTCTTATATTCAACTGTCAAACTCCCGGGCTATGAGGAACTGCTGAAAAAAATATGCTCTTATTGGCCGCGAATGTTAAAAAATAAGAAAAGGTTGTAAAAAAGTAGTTTTTAAGATATAATAGCCGCAAAAGAGAAACATGCAGCTGCGAAGCGGGCATTGTTTTCCCAAGCTATATGTAAGTAAGACAGATGATCGCGGCTGTCCGGCTGCTTATGTGCCGGCAGGTGAGGAAAGTCCGGGCTTCACAGGGCAGGATGCCGGATAACGTCCGGTGGAGGCGACTCCAAGGCTAGTGCAACAGAGAGATACAGCCGGTACTTTGTGCCGGTAATGGTGGAAAGGCAGTGTAAGAGACTACCGTCTGCACGGTAACGGGCAGAGCCATGTAAACCCCATCCGAAGCAAGACCGAATAGAAAGCGACAGGCCGGCCCGGCCTGCTTTCAGGTGGGTCGCTTGATGCGGCTGGCAACAGCCGTACTAGATAGATGATCATCCACGACATAACCCGGCTTACCGTCTTGCTTACATATAAAATTATAGAAATTACTGTTCATTTCGTAGTGTATGAACGGCAGCAGATAAAAGACTGTTTGCGGCAGGCAGCCTGTCACGGATAGTCTTTTTTGAAAGGGATCAGTACATATATGGAAAAACAGGAATACAAAATTGAAGATATTTTTGATTTGAAAGCTTTACAGAAGCTTATGGATGCGCTGGCGCAGTCCTTTGAGGTGGGAATCGGCATCCGTAACCCTTCCGGCGGGCGCATAATCCGGGATTCTTTTTATTGTACTTTTTGCTCCGAAGTCATTCAGAAGTCGAAAGAAGGACGGCGGCGCTGCAGCCTATCCGATCAGGAAATCATTGAGGCGGCCTTTCGGGAAAAGTCGCCTTATATTTGCAGATGCCGGTCCGGCGGCTTGATAGATGCTGGGATCAGAATCGTTATTGAGGGAATGCATATAGCCACCATCCTTGTGGGGCAGGTTCGGCTGGCCGAAGAGGAGCTTACAGAGGAGGAGTATCGTGAAACAGCACGCAGTCTGGGATTGGAGGAAGAGTTATACCTAAAGAAAATTCAAGAGATGCCTGTAAAGACGAGGGATAAATTTAACAATATTTTGGAGGCGCTGTCCATTATAGCGGATCAATTATCTCTTTTGGGATACAATAATCTGCATCAGAAGCAGCGGATCGGCAGCTTGGAAAGTAAAGAATCCATGCTGCAGGCTTTGGCGGAGAAGGATGCACTGACCGGACTGTGGAACCGCCGGAAGTTTGAAGCTTCGTGGAGTGTATATGAGAAGAAAAAGGACAAAATGCGGATTTCCATTGTTTCCGGAGATGCCAACAATCTGAAATTGATGAATGATATATTCGGACATGAGGCAGGAGACAAGATGCTCTATTATATTGCCAATAAGATGAAAACTCTGGCCAGAGATGAATGGATTGTGGCCAGATGCGGCGGAGATGAATTTCATGTGCTGATGCAGGACGTTACTTTGAAGATGGCCATGAACTACTGCGACCGGGTATCTAACAGCTGCAAAAACGATAAGAGGCTGAATCTTCCCCTGTCCATAGCCTTCGGCGTGGCAGAGTGGGACAGGAAGTCCGAAACCTTGCAGGAATGTTTTCAGCGGGCAGACAGCGAAATGTACGAAAATAAAAAGAAGATGAAGCAGCAGGAAAATTTGCTGGACTATATTTTGGAGAAGTTGTATGACAGGTGCTACCTGTATCGTGAGAATATAGCGGCGGAGACGGAAATTGCCTATGAATTTGCATTGTATCTGGGATTTGACGAAGACGGAGCTTCCCGGGTAAGGACGGCGGCAAGGTATCAGGATATCGGGCTGATCAAACTGCCGGAGAATTTTGTTATGAAGGGGTCTTCCAGAACACCCAAGGAATATGAGGCGGTAAAGGCTCATGTGGTCAATGGTTATCATATGGCATTACAGTTTGAAAACACGCATAATATTGCGGAATTTATATTGTTTGCCCATGAAAATTGGAACGGAGACAGTTATCCCAGAGGATTGAAGGGACAGGAAATTCCCTTGGAGTCCAGAATCATCAGATTGGTAAATAATTATTGTAACTGGGTAGTGCCCAATGCGAAAAAGGTGAATGTAAGCAGGGAAGCAGCCGAACAGAGACTGCATGACAGGGCGGGCACAATGTTTGATCCGGATGTGGTGGATTGGTTCCTTTCGTTCCTCGACAAGCAAAAGGAAAGCGGCGATTTTTCCCAATGGCGCAGGCTGGATTCTTAGGATATTGACAAATGGAATAAAAAGGCGGAAAATAGAACGCAGCAGGATTGGATACCAGAAAGGACGGTACAGTATGACAAAAATAGATATTTTTTCGGGATTTTTGGGAGCCGGAAAGACGACTCTGATTAAAAAGCTTTTAAAAGAGGCATTGGACGGCAGTAAGACGGTTCTGATTGAAAACGAATTCGGAGAGATCGGCATAGACGGCGGTTTTCTAAAGGAAGCGGGCATCGAGATCAAGGAAATGAATTCCGGATGTATCTGCTGCTCTCTGGTGGGCGATTTCGGAGCTTCGTTAAAGGAAGTCATTGAGACCTATGCGCCGGAGCGTATTCTGATCGAGCCTTCCGGTGTGGGCAAGCTTTCCGACGTACTGCGTGCGGTGGAAAACGTAGCGGCAGATCTGGAGGTGCAGGTTAACAGCGCAGTTGCCGTAGTGGATGCATCCAAAGCAAAAATGTATATTAAAAATTTCGGTGAGTTTTTTATCAATCAAATTGAGTATGCGGGAACGATTCTTTTGAGCCGTACCGATAAAGTGACCGGTGAAAAACTGAGAGAATGTGTGGAAATGATTCGTCAGCACAATGCTAAGGCAGCTATTATTACCACGCCCTTGGATCAGCTGGAGGGCGCTGCCGTTTTGGAGACAATTGAGGGTGCGGATACTCTGGAAGGCATGATGAATGAGATGCTTCAACATGCTCATGACCATCATCATGAGGGAGAATGCTGTGAACACGAGCATCATCACCATGAGGGGGAATGCTGCGAGCATGGGCACCATCATCATGAAGGAGAATGCTGTGAGCATGAGCACCACCATCATCATGAAGGAGAGTGCTGTGAGCATGAGCACCATCATCACCATCACCACCATGCGGATGAGGTGTTTACAAGCTGGGGGATGGAGACTCCCGCTCTATATACAAAAGAGAAAATCGAAAAGATTCTGACTGCTTTGGACAGCGGCGAATATGGCGCCGTGCTTCGGGCAAAAGGTATGGTTCCTGCCGAGGACGGTACTTGGATTTATTATGATTATGTTCCGGAAGAGCATGATATCAGGAGCGGTAAGCCCGAAGTGACAGGAAAAATCTGCGTAATCGGCTCCCAATTGAAGGAAGAGAAGCTTACAGAATTGTTTTGCTAAACAGTTTGTAAGCGGATGGATTTACTGTGGCGCTTATTGCATTGAACTATGTGAAGCGCAATGACACAACTGCAACGGCATTTGTGTCTCTTTAGGCGGCACAGCCAGTATAATAAGAAAGGCGGCATAGATCCGAAATGAAGCCCGTATATGCAATTAATGGATTTCTGGAGAGCGGTAAGACTGAATTTATCTGTTTCACTTTGGCCCAGCCTTATTTTCAAATCAAGGGTAAAACCTTGTTGATCCTCTGTGAGGAGGGGGAAAATGAGTATGATGAGGAGCTGCTTAAGAAAAGCCGTACAGAGGTGGAACGTATTGATGGGGAAGAGGATTTTAATCCTTCCCATTTGATGGAATTGGAAAAAAAGCACAAACCGGAAAGAATCATTATTGAGTTTAACGGTATGTGGAATTATAAGAATGTAAAGCTTCCATGGCATTGGAAGATAGAACAGCAGATTACAACAATCGATGGTTCTACCTTCCCCATGTATTATACAAATATGCGTTCCTTATTGGCTGAGATGATACGTAAGTCGGAGATGATTATATTTAACCGCTGTGACAACGTCAGGGATGAGCTGAACACTTACAAAAGGAATATCAAGGCGGTGAATCCCACTGCGGATGTGATTTTCGAGGATTCGAACGGTGAGATTGATGAGATTTTTGAGGAAGATCTTCCTTACGACTTGAATCAGGATACGATTGTTCTGGATAACACAGGCTATGGGATTTGGTATTTGGATTCCATGGATCACGTGGAGCGTTATCTTGGGAAGAAACTCCAGTTTGTGGCCATGGTATTGAAACCCGATGATTTTCCCGACAATTACTTTGTGCCCGGACGTATGGCTATGACTTGCTGTGCCGACGATATGGCTTTTTTAGGGTATGCCTGTGAATATTCCGGCGCTAAAGAGCTAAAGCAGAAAGAATGGGTGAAAGTAACGGCTGCCGTTACGAAGGAGTACCGGGAAGATTATAACGGCGAAGGGCCGGTTCTCCATGCTGTCAACGTAGAGAAAACCCATGCGCCCAAAGAGGAAATAATCAGTTTCAGCTAGAGTGTGTATGAAAATTGCTTTCTGACAGATGTGTGTCATAATTGGGTTCAAATATACCGCGAAGTGGGGCGCGCAGATGGAGGGGATGATATTTCAGTCTGCAAGGCAGATTTTCGACGGCGCAGCGGTGGTTGTGTACCCATTGAAAATGAGGAAATAAATATGCTTTGTGAGTGGCTGGCACATATTTTATAATCAAATATATAAATTGCGATTTGTAGGGGGGGTAAAATTTGTGAATCAAAAAGTAAAAAAAATTATATTTTTATTTATAAGCCTTATATTCAGCGTTCCTGCATATATCATCTTGCACGAGGCGGGACATTCTCTGGTGGCTATACTTTGTGGTGCAAAAATAACAAAATTCAGCATTTTGGAAGCGTATATGAATTATGATGGTGGCGTATTTACAGAAACGTCATTATCGCTTTTTAATATTGCTGGTATGCTATTGCCAGTTCTATTATCTATAGCGTATATGATGTTTTATAGAAGTACAAGTGTTAATCAATTTTAT
>CAJUTJ010000140.1 GCA_910589655.1 uncultured Acetatifactor sp.
GATTCCATAAGATTTTTCAAGGCATAGTACCCACTATGTCCAATGTTTATGTCCATTTTTCTCTAATTTCTTTTCCTGCACGATATTCAGTTGTCAATCTTCGCTTAGAATCTCATTCATTGAGATTCCGAGAAGTTATATATATACCAAAATGCGTCCTCAAAATGCATTATAGCACAAAATCAAGCATTTGGGTATAAAAAATCAAAAATACTGATATTTGTGGTAGCATATTGGTATGTTATACTAAATATAATTAATAACGGTGCGGAAAACATATAAAACTTAGCTAAGAAATGTAAAGCACAATTCAAAACAGTCTCGATATGGAAGCGCAATGCGCAGAAATGCAGAGACGGAACTGGAATTACAACAGTCTCGATATGGAAGCGCAATGCGCAGAAATGCAGAGACAGAACTGGAATAGGAGGCATAAAATGGCGAAAAAGAAAGTTGAAAAATGTTTGTTTGCAGCCATGGCGGCAGCGCTTAGCGTGATCGGCCTATGGGGCTGCGGGCAGGAAGCGGCGGACGGGAAAACGGACGTGGAACTGGTTTCTTATAAACCGGAAGCGGTTGCGGCGTTTGAACAGATTGCCCAACGCTTTAATGAGACACATGACGATATCCGCTTAACGGTGAACTCTCCCAACGAAGCTATGACGATTTTAAAAACCCGTTTTGTAAGAGAAGATTATCCGGATATTGTGGGAATCGGAGGGGACAACAATTATTCCAATTTTTTAGATGCGGATTTGTTTATGGATATCTCTGATTTTGAAGGGATTGCAGAAGTAAAACCGGCTTATATGGACATGTTGAAGGAGCTGGAATATATTCCCATGGAAGGTACATACGCTCTTCCCTATGCAGCGAATGCCGCCGGAATCCTCTATAACAGAGACTTGTTTGCAGAGCATGGATGGAATGTGCCTCAGACATGGGATGAATTCCTTGCATTGTGCGGGGAAATACAGGCCAGCGGCATCCAGCCTTTGTATCTGGGATATAAGGATACATGGACCTGCCTTGCACCGTGGAATGCTTTGGCGGTGGGGCTTGCCGATTCCGACACCTGCAATCAAGTGAATATGGGAAATACCACTTTTGAGGCGGCGTATCGGGAGACGGCGGAGAAGATCAGGGTATTGCTGGATTATGCGGAACCCAATCCCTATGCATACGGCTATAATGATGCCTGTACGGCATTTGCCAGAGGGGAAGCCGCAATGTATCCTATCGGAAGCTACGCCATACCCCAGATCCGGTCGGTGAATCCGGATATGAATATCGGTTCCTTTGTCTTCCCGGCAAATTCGGAGGAAGCCAATAACGTTTTGAACTCCGGAATCGATCTTCAGTTCTGTGTGATGAAAGAAAGTAAAAACAAAGAGGCCGTCTATGAAGTCCTGCGGTTTTTGTATGAGGATGAGACGATACAGCTTTATCTTGACAATCAGGGCGGACTTACCTGTAAAGAAGGGGAATTTACACTGCCCGTGGAACTGGAAGACATGAGCGCTTATATCCAAAGCGGCAGAATGGCCGATTATCAGGATCATCATTATCCCAGTGAGATGAGCGTGGATGCCATGATTCAGACATACCTGCTGGATCAGAGTGATGATGCGGTCACTGCGTTCCTGCAGCGTTTCGATACGGAATGGAAGAGATATAACAGGGATCTGATCAGGAAAGTGCAGCAATATCAGCAGGAAATGGAGGGGACGAAATGAAAAAGATGACGAGTCGTGATAAGACATATTGGGCAATTATCATTCCGGTTTTGATTTTGTTTTTCACATTTAATACGTTACCCATGATTAAGGGTTTCATCTACAGCTTTACAAATTACAGAGGATACGGTACTTACGAATATGTGGGATTCCGTAACTATATTGACCTGTTCTCGGACGCCAGAGTGGGGAAAAGTTATCTCTTCACCTTTAAATATGCCTTGGCGGGAACGGTGCTTGTGAATGTGCTGAGTCTGATTATGGCGTTGGGATTAAACAGCCGCATACGGTTTAAGAGCGCCCTGAGAGGAATCTACTTTATACCCAATGTTTTGGGCGGACTGGTAATCGGATATATTTTCAGCTTTCTTTTTACATATATCATTCCTGCAGTGGGAGAAGCCCTCAATATCGGCTGGCTGCAGAACAGTATCCTTGCCAGTGAGAAGAATGCTTGGATCGGTGTGTTAATCGTCGGTGTCTGGCAGGCGGTGGCTATGAATACCATCATTTATATTTCGGGTCTGCAGACGGTGCCGGACGATGTATATGAGGCATGTATGCTGGACGGCGCCAATAAGTGGACGGAGTTCTTTAAGGTGACGCTGCCCTTGGTGGTTCCTTTTATCACGATCAATCTGGTGTTGAGTACAAAGAATCTGCTGATGGTATTTGACCAGATTATGTCTCTGACAAAAGGCGGTCCTGCGCAAAGCACGGAATCCATTTCCTACTTGATTTATAAAAACGGTATGGACGGCGGGCAGTTCGGCTTCCAGAGTGCAAACGCCGTGATTTTCTTCATAGTGATTGTGGCCATATCTATTTTCCAGATGACCGTTCTGGGTAAGAAGGAGGAGCAGTTATAATGAAAAAAGATACAAGAATAAATTGGGTGTTGACCATTCTTTTGGTAATCGGGACGATAACCGTCTTTTTCCCTCTGTATATGGCATTTATTATTGCCTTTAAAAAGTCCAGCGAAATGACAAATGATGTGGCAGGGGCACTGGCTTTTCCCGCCCACTGGAGTCTGGATAATTTCCGGCAGGCAATGGTGGTGACGGATTTCTGGCATTCTCTGGGAAACAGTCTGTTGATCACGCTGGCAACCATCGGACTTGCCATTTTGATTCATTCCGTGGCGGGATACGCCATCGGCAGAAATATGGCTAAGAGAAAGAGCTTTCGGATTATCTATCTGTATATTGTAAGCGGTATGTTTGTACCCTTTTCCATTTTGATGATGCCCCTTGTGAAGCAGACGGCACAGATGGGACTGGGAAACAGGCTGGGAGTGATTCTTCTGTATTTGGTGTTCTATATGCCCATGAATATCCTGCTTTACACGGGATACCTGAAAAATATCCCGGTGGTGCTGGAGGAGGCTGCGGGTATCGACGGAGCCAACACATGGAGAACCTATTGGAAAATAATTTTCCCCATGATGAGCCCCATGCACGCTACCGTGGCGGTGCTGACTGCTCTGGGAACATGGAATGATGTGATGACGCCCCTTGTAATTATGGCCGGAACGGGTGAAAATACACTGCCTTTGGCTCAGTTAAATTTCCAGACCCAGTTCGGAACCAATTATAATTTGGCATTTGCATCCTATATTTTATCCTTGATTCCGATTTTAATCTTCTATATTGTATGCCAGAAGCAGATTTTGAGCGGAGTGGCAAACGGTGCGGTAAAAGGCTGACAGGAAACCCTAATGCATCCGGCCGTACCACCAAGCATGATAGTCTGGTTTTCTGTGAAGATGCACACAAAACGGGCAAATGCAGCCCGTTTTGGTGCATGGCAGCCTCGGGATTTCGTGGGGGCGCATGAAACACTTGGCGGTTTCCGCAGGCAGAATCCGGAACTTTCATGGTGATTTTCCTGATTGCATTTTGGGACAGAAGTTGGTAAGATAGGGAAATAAATATTGAATAACGAAAGGAAACGAAACTATGGCAGTTAGGGTGAATGATAATATTTTTTCCATTGAGACTCAGAACACATTGTACCAGATGAAGACGGATGAGTACGGAGTCTTATATCATCTATGGTACGGCCCGAAGACGGACTGCCCTATGGATTACCTTCTGGACTATCCCGATGTGGGATTCTCGGGCAGCCCCTATGATGCCGGTAACAGGAGAAATTATTCTTTGGATACACTGCCGTTGGAATATGCCGGCGGCGGGGCGGGAGACTACAGGACGCCTGCGGTCTCTGCCGTTCACGGGGACGGCAGCGCCGCTCTGGATCTGCGGTTTCAGGAGTACCGCTTAACAGGGGGAAAGTATTGTATTCCCGGTCTTCCCGCGGTGTACGCACAGGAGAATGAGGCGGAGACGCTGGAGATTATTTTAAAGGACAGGGCATCGGAGATCCGGGTAATTTTGAAATACGGTATTTTGGAAAAGGCCGACGTTATCACCAGAAGCGCGGTGATTGTAAACGGGGGAGAGGATACGGTGGTGCTGGACAGGGCTCACAGCCTGTGTATGGATATCTCCGGCGGGGACTGGGAGTGGGTGCACTTCCACGGCCGGCATAATATGGAACGTCAGGCGGAACGCGTCCCGCTGATACACGGCATACAGGAAATCGGCAGCAGAAGAGGAACCTCCAGCCATCAGCAGAATCCGGCAGTGCTGCTATGTGAAAAGTCCTGTACGGAAAATACGGGCTTCTGCATGGGAGCGGTATTGATGTACAGCGGCGGATTTCAGGCTCAGGCGGAAAAAGACCAGCTGAATCAAGTCCGCCTTGTGATGGGGATTCATCCGGAATTTTTTTCATGGACGCTGGAGGCGGGAGAATGCTTCCATACGCCGGAGGTGATACTGTCCTGTTCTGACAGGGGGACTGCCCTTTTGTCCCAAAGGTTCCATTCCGTCATCCGGAATCATGTCTGCCGGGGAAAGTACAAGCTGTCGGAAAGACCGGTTCTAATCAATAACTGGGAAGCTACTTACTTCGATTTTGACGAGCAGAAAATTTTGAATATTGCGAGACAGGCGTCGGAACTGGGGATTGACATGATGGTCTTAGACGACGGCTGGTTCGGGGAGAGAGATACCGACAATTCCGGACTGGGAGACTGGTTCGTCAATGAAAATAAACTCAAAGGCGGTCTGCAGAATTTGATTGAGCAGGTAAACAGGATGGGAATGAAGTTCGGTCTCTGGTTCGAGCCGGAAGCAATTTCGGAGGAAAGCCGGTTGTACAGGGAACATCCGGAGTGGGTTCTGCGGATTCCGGGAAGAGAGCCGGTAAGGGGGCGTTATCAATTGAACCTTGACCTGTCCAATCCGGAGGTCGTGGACTATCTGTATCATGTGCTTGGTAAAATCTTGGGGGAGAATCATATAGAGTATGTGAAATGGGACATGAACAGAAGTATCTGCGACTGGTACACGGAAGGGCTGCCCAAGGGACGGCAGAAGGAGGTGCCTCACAGGTATGTCCTTGGGCTGTATGAGCTGCTGGAGAAGCTGACAGGAGACTTCCCGGAAGTGCTGTTTGAGGGCTGCAGCGGCGGCGGCGGAAGGTTTGATGCGGGGATGCTTTACTATTGCCCCCAGATATGGTGTAGTGACGATACGGACGCCTATGAGAGAACCTTTATCCAGTACGGAACCAGCTTTTTCTATCCTGTTTCCGCGGTGGGATCCCATGTGTCCGCCGTGCCCAACCACCAGACAGGGCGAAGCACCTCGCTGAAGACCAGAGGAATCGTCGCTATGGCCGGAAGCTTTGGGTATGAATTGGATTTAAACCGCTTAAGCGATGCGGAAAAAGAGGAAGTGGCAGAGCAGGTCAAGGAATATAAGAAGTACCAGAAGCTGATCTATGACGGAAGGTATTACCGTCTCAGCAATCCTTTCGAGGACAAAATGGCGGCATGGTCATGGGTTTCGGAAGACAAAAAGCAGGCGCTGGTGCACGGCGTGGTATTCCGTGCCGCACCCAATACTTTGAGAAGAAGACTCCGGCTGTCCGGACTGGAGGAACAGGCCAAGTACCGGACGGCAGATAGCGGAACCGTTTACACAGGGGCAGCTCTGATGGCAGGAGGGGTTCTGCTGCCGTGGATGAGCGGGGATGATACGGCCTTTGAAGTGTGTCTCACCATGGTGGAGGAGTAAAGCATACGGCAGGAAATCTTTTCGGACGGATTTCCTGCCGTTTTTGTATTTTTATTCAACCTTCCAAACATGCCGACGCAGCCGGCACAAACAATCAATAAATCGGTGCATGTCTGGAAGAATCGCGCAAGCGATTCTTCGAGAAACTTCATTCCTTTCACACTTCCTTGTTGTCCGTCGTTTTCTGCACATAAACAACGATTTAGCTTACAAGCTGTAAGCCCTTTTCATCAGAGAGATATATATTGTATCAGTAACGTATGCTTTTGAAGTTTTGCACCGAAAAATTCCCCCTTCTCAGATGATAAGTCACTGTCTTAGGGAATAAAGTAGTGGAAAATGTAAGAAAAGTGTGATATGATTTTGACGGAAAAAGCAGCAATCCTATTAATGTAAGAAATAAATGTGACAGAAAGGAGAGTTCCATATGTCATACGAACAATATACAAATGCTTTAAAGTCCGGGCAGAAAGAATACCGCGCCCGCCTGACAAAGGGCGATTATCCTTATCTGCCGGTTTTGGACGAAATTTTATCTTATACAAAGGTGGAATATGAAGTAAATATCGGTCTGTGCGAGATTCCCTTGGAATTAATCGTGGGAACCAAGACAAAAGGCCGTACCAATTCCTTTGCTTCCAATTTTATGCCCCTTTTGGACACCGGTACGGAATTTGCTTCCAAATGGATGAATCTGCACACGAACTTATTGGAGGAGGGATTGCGGGATCCTGTGAAAACATATGAGTTCATGGGGCGGTTTTATGTGCTGGAGGGCAATAAGCGGGTCAGCGTTCTGAAATCATTGGATGCATACAGCGTCCCCTGCTCCGTCATCCGCGTGGTTCCGAAGCGGAGTGAAACAAAAGAGAATGCCATTTATTTTGAATTTATGGACTTTTATGAAGTTACCGGCATTTATTTTCTCTATTTCAGTGAGAAAGGCAGGTTTGCGCAGTTTCTGGAACAAGTGGGCACTCCCAAGGGTGAAAAATGGACTTCCGACGACCGTCAGGAGTTTGAAGCGGTTCATACCCGTTTCCGGAAGGCTTTTGAGTCCAAAGGAGGCGGCAAGCTGCCCATTACCGTGGGCGACGCGCTTTTAGCCTTCCTCACCGTATTCGGATACGAGGAGACAAAGCAGAAATCCGCACAGGAAATCAAGCGGGATCTTTCCAAGATTTGGGACGAATTCGTGGTGCTGACGGAGGAACAATCCATAGAGCTTCGTATGGAGCCTCCCAAGGAGGACGCTTCCCCGAATCTCTATCGGAACTTGTTGAACCTGATCCTTCCGGATAACACGAACAAGGTAAAAATTGCATTTTTATATGAAAAGACCCATAGAACGTCCGGCTGGACCTACAGCCATGAGCTGGGGCGGCTGTATCTGGAAAATGTATTTCCCGGACAGATAGAAACCGCGGCCTTTGAAAATATCGTAGCCGGTGAGAACGATCAGGAATGCATGGAGCAGGTGATCGAGGAGGGGTACAATATGCTCTTTACCACTTCACCGGTGATGATGCCTGCCAGCTTAAAGATAGCGGCAAATTATCCGGAGGTAAAGATTTTGAACTGTTCTTTGAATACCTCCCATCCCACTCTGCGTACTTATTATGCCAGAATGTATGAGGCAAAATTTTTGGCGGGTATTATTGCGGGTTCCATGACCACTACCAATAAGATCGGTTACATTGCCGATTATCCGATATACGGTATGGCCGCTAATATCAATGCCTTTGCCATGGGAGCGAGGATGGTGAATCCACATGCCAAGGTCTATTTAGACTGGAGCACTCTGAAGGATCATGCCGCAAAAATCAAGGATGACCCGGAGATCAACTATATCATGGGACAGGATATCTCGTCTCCCGACAAGGCTTCCAGACATTTCGGACTTTATTGTGTCAGCGGGGAGAATCCGGATAATCTGGCCATGACTACTTGGCATTGGGGCAAATTGTATGAGAAGATTATCCGGATCGTACTGAACGGCACATGGAAGGATGACGCCGCGGCGGGGAGCCGCGCCACCAGTTACTGGTGGGGGATATCCGCCGGTGTGGTGGATTTGATTTGCTCTCAGGATCTGCCCAAGGATACGAAGCGGTTGGTGGATTTGCTGCGCAATGATATTTGTTCGGATACTTTGATGCCTTTTTCCGGAAATTTGTGCGCTCAGGACGGGATGGTCATGAATACTGCCGATCAGGTCATTGCGCCCAAGGATATTATCACGATGGATTGGCTGTTGGATAATGTGGTGGGAAGCATTCCCAAGATTTCCGATCTGACCGAGAATGCACAGGCGGTTGCCAGAATGCAGGGATTGGATAAGACACAGGAGCTTGACGAGTGACGGACAGGTTTGCGTGTATGTGACGGGTGTTACGTGAATATGGGAGTTGGGGCATGAAAGGGACGAAATCATGCCTTGGGTTGATTGGTTGGAAGCATGACGGTTACAGCAGAATATAAATAAGAGAAGTGGGAACATCTGATGAGAATAATGGCTATTGCTGACCATGAGTCGGAATTATTATGGGACTATTTTGACAGGAGCTATCTGGAGGGAATTGATCTGATCATTTCCTGCGGTGATTTGAAGCCTCAATATTTATCTTTTCTGGCGACTTTTACACACGCGCCGGTATTGTATGTACATGGCAATCATGATGACCGGTATGAAAAGGTTCCTCCCGACGGGTGTATTTGTATTGAGGATAAAATATACGTGCATGACGGGGTTAGAATACTGGGGCTGGGGGGCTCCGTGCGGTATAAACCCGGCATCCACCAGTATACCCAGCGTGAGATGCGCAGGCGTATCTGGAAGCTTTGGTGGAGACTGAAATACCATAAAGGATTTGATATTTTGGTGACTCATGCGCCTGCTTATCAGGTAAATGACGGTGACGATCTGCCCCACAGAGGCTTTGACGCCTTCCGCACTCTGATGGAAAAGTATAAACCCGCATATTTTCTTCACGGCCATGTGCACATGAATTACGGAAGGAAATTTCCGCGCCTGTCCTCCTACAACGAGACACAGGTGATAAACGCCTATGAAAAATACATTTTTGATATTGACCTGTAACTAACCAAACCAATGGAATGCTGACTCATGAATTGGCGGACCGTTATTTTTATCCGAAAAAGCATACAACGGATTATCAGACAAAAAAAGATTTAATATGATATGACCGAGCGTGTTTGAAAAGTGTTTTCTGCAAGTAGTATGCTGCAATTTGCGGGAATGATTTTCGAACACGCTTTCGTATGGAAAACATTTCGGGACGGGAGATTGAAATGGAGGATGGAATACAGAGACGGAATATCGAAGAACTGCTGGATTCCGGAAATGCGGTACAGATTAAGCCTCAAGGCTACAGTATGTACCCTTTGATTGTTCCGGGGAGGGACGAAGCCGTTATCCGAAAGGAAGATCCCGCAGGATTGAAGCGGGGAGATGTGGTGCTGTACCGGCGTGACAGGAGTATTTTGGTGATTCACAGAATCTGCAGGAAGGATGAAAGAGGGTTCTATATGGTGGGCGACAACCAGACGGAAATAGAAGGTCCTCTGCGTCCGGAGCAAATCAAGGGAAAGATGGTTGCGCTGATTCGAAAAGGAAGAGAGATAGATGTCCGTTCATTGCGCTACAGAATCCCCTGTTCCCTGTGGCTGTTTATGAGGCCGGTCAGAAGACCCGTAAGCCGGGCTGCTGCTGCGGTAAAAAGATTGATAAACAAATGCACAAAGATGCATTCATAGTTTGCTTTAGAACCGCAAATGGTGTATGATATAAAGTAATAAAAGGCAGGGTTTAAATGAGAGGAAAGTGTGAAGGAAATCACTAAGCTCGAAAAAACCTCGCTAAGTGATTTCATGTTTTGCGGAGCAGAGCTCCTCCCTAAACTGCTAAAGCAGTTAGAAGAATCGCTTTCGCGATTCTTCCGGATTTGCACCAATTCATAAATTGTTTGTGCCGCCGATGGCGGCATGTCTGGAAGTTTGAAAGAAAGACACGTTCAACTATTGATTGGTATGCGGGCCAAAGTACGCAAGAGAGGAATAAGTATGAAAGAGAAGGCGGAATATTTGCATGGCGGTGACATATATCACAATCCGGTAGATTTGGATTTTTCCGTGAACAGTAATCCTCTTGGAATGCCCAGAAGGAGTATCGGGGAAGCGGTCAGAGGCATCAAGCTCTCAGGGCAGTATCCCGATTACCGCGGAGAGGAGCTTTGCCGGGAGCTGGCGGTATGGGAGAAGGTACATGGGGAAAATGTATTGCTGGGAAACGGTTCCGCGGAACTGATTTACGCTCTCTGCTTTGCGGTAAAACCGAAAAAGTGCCTTACGCTGGCGCCCACCTTTCAGGAGTATGCAAGGGCGGTTCAGGCAGTGGGCGGCCAGACGGAGTTTGTGAACCTCAAAGAAAGAGACTGCTTCCGGACGCCGGATTCCATTCTGGCGGCCATTGAGGAGGATACGGATATTGTATTTATCTGCAATCCCAATAATCCCACCGGACAGATGACGGATCAGTCCTTGCTGTTTCGCATTGCGGCAAAGTGCGAAGCAACAGGAACATGGCTCTGTGTGGACGAGGGTTTTCTGTCCTTTTTGCCGGATGAAGAGAATTACAGCATGAAACGTATGATGGGAAGATTTTCCAGATTGATTGTCCTGCGCACGTTTACGAAGCTTTTCGGTATGCCGGGGATGCGGCTGGGCTATATGCTCAGCGGTAATAGCTTTATACTCAATTCCGTCCGGAACAGTATGCAGCCGTGGAATACCTCTCTGCCCGCTCAGATGGCGGGGGTGGCGGCGCTTCGGGATAAGGATTATGTGGAAAAGACGAGACTGCTGATAGCCAGAGAGCGCACCTATCTGTGCGATGCGCTCAGGGACGGACTGACGGATAAGGTATACCCCTCTCATGCGAATTTTATTTTGTTTCAGGCCAAGCCCGATCTTGCGAAACTTTTGCAGAAGGAAGGCATCCTGATCCGCAGCTGCGGCAATTTCCGGAATTTGTCCAATCGTTATTTCAGGATTGCCGTGCGTACCAGAAAGGAAAACAGGAAGCTTATTGAAACATGGCGTGAACTGAAATGGTAGGAGCGGTGCGGTAAGAGAAAGTTGTAATATGATACAAGTTGCATTATGGAGGTTTATAGTGAGCAAGTCACCGATTTTAAAGAACAAGCTGTTTTTATATCTCACGGAATTTTTTGCGGGTATGTCCGTTATGGCGGTGGAGCTGGGAGCCAGCAGGCTTCTGGCTCCTTACTTTAGTTCCTCCCAGATCGTATGGACAATCATTATCGGAACCATTATGATTGCCATGGCGCTGGGGAATCTCTACGGCGGCAGAAGCGCCGACAGGAAACCGGATCCTGACAGGCTGTATGGAAGGATTCTGATTGCCGCAATCTGGATCGCAGCCATACCGGTGGTGGGAAAATATATTATTCTGGGAATATCCGCTCTGCTGATTTTCGCAGTGAACAGTAATTTCCTGATCTGGGCGGCTTTTGCGGCCTGTATGATTATTTTTGTATTTCCGTTGTTTCTGCTGGGGACGGTAACGCCGTCGCTGGCAAAGTATTCTGTGGAAAGTCTGGAAGACAGCGGCAGGACGGTGGGGACGCTGGGTGCTTTTAACACCATCGGAAGCATAATCGGTACGTTTGTACCCACCTTTGTCACCATACCGGCGGTGGGAACTTCCGTCACTTTTCTGATTTTCTCAGGAATCCTTTTGGTATTGTGTATCCTGTACTTTATCAGCAGGAAACGGGGGAAGGTAAAAAGCGGGGCTGCCGTTGTCTTGTTTTTGCTTTGCTGCGGCTTTGGCTCTTCCGGCAGCTTTGCTTTCTGGGAAACCAGCCTGACCTTTGAGGGGGAATCCGTGTACAATTATCTGCAGGTGAAGGAGGACAACAGGAGAGTGATTCTGTCCACCAATGTCCTTTTCGGTGTCCAATCGGTGTTGGTAAAGGAGCAGGCTCTTACGGGAATGTATTATGATTATGCCATGGCGGCGCCGCTGATGACGGGAGCGGAGCGGCCCGCCGACTGCAATGTGCTGATTCTGGGTATGGGAACAGGGACATATGCTACCCAGTGCAGCCGTTATTTCGGTGATATGGACATTGAAGGAGTGGAGATTGACGGGAAAATCACGGATTTGGCAAGGGCTTATTTCGATCTGCCGGAATCGGTGCCTGTAACTACCTATGACGGCAGGGCGTATCTGAATGCCGTGGACGAGAAGTATGATGTGATTATGGTGGATGCCTATCAGGATATCACCATTCCCTTTCAGATGTCTTCCGTGGAGTTTTTTACATTGGTAAAAGAACATTTGGCGGAAGACGGCGTTATGGTCGTGAATATGAATATGCGGGGGCGGGAAGAGGGCAATATTAACCAGTATCTTGCGGATACCATTGCTTCCGTGTTCGGACAGGTTTACACGGTGGACGTTCAGGGCTCCACTAACCGGGAACTGTTTGCCTCCGACAACGGGGCGATGGCGGAATATCTGGAAGCGGGTATTGGGAAGCTGGAAAATCAGGAACTGGCGGATATGATGGCGAAGGTGTCCGGCGGGCTGACGGCGTATGAAGCGGGCAGCTATCTGATGACGGACGACAAGGCACCGGTGGAGCTTCTGGGAATGCGTGTGATTGACGATCTGATTATGGATGAAGTGAATTATTATAAGGGAATTTATCGGGAGAAGGGACTGCAAGGGGTGCTGGACAGCCTGCTGTAAGGGAATCGGGTAACAGTTCGGGCAGGTCACTGAACGGTTACCCAGTACAACGAATATTAAGTTTCGGATAGTTTGACGCAGAATAAATTTCCATCTGCCCCGCAGAATGAATTTTCAGTCTGTAGGGCAGATTTCCGACGGCGTAGCGGTGGCTGCGTCTGGGAAATCTAACGCGGCAGATGGAAATTCATTTCCGCTGTCTGCGAGCCCCGCTTCGCGGGAGGTGTTGCCTGAACTGTTACAGAATCAGGGCGAAAAAGCACCATGCATTTGGCAAAAAAGAGCATACCCTACCGGCCGGATATCCGGCAAGGCTCCTCCTAAAGCGGGACAATGGAGTCATGCTGCCAAGCAAAAAGAAGGCTGCGATAAAAAGGCTGCGATAAAAAGAAGGCTGTGATCAAATAGGAGCCGACAAGTAGCATATGGAACAAAGTTACGAGAGCATTTCCCACTCTGATTTTAACAATGCATAATAACAGGAATCGCAGATACCTTGATTGTTCCGGCTCGAGCATCGCAGAGTTCCTTCATACTTCATTCCGCATTTCTCCATAACTTTACCTGAATTAGGGTTTCTCGGATCGTGCCTTGCTTCAATACGGTTGGCTCCCACCTCTTGAAAGAAGAAGTCCATAACTGCTTTCATTGCCTCAGAGGTGATTCCCTGATGCCACCAAGCCCTTCCGATACAATATCCGATATGGATCATGGAAATATCCTCATTCATGTGAACTGAGCTGATATTACCGATAGGTTCATTACCGTTTTCCTTTAAAACGATGGCCCAATGATAATGCTTTTCGTCGGAATAAGAGTTTACCCAATTTTCTATTACGAATTTGCTCACATCAATATTGGGATGTGTGGGCCATGTTAAATATTTCGTCACCTCATCATCGGATGCCCAGTTTTTGTACATTGCGCCGACATCTTCACTGACAAATCTTCTTAAAATCAATCTTTCGGTCTCTAACCTTTTTGTACCGCAGTGTTTCATATGATTTGCCCTTTCCTTCACCGCTTTGTCCGTTGAAAAATTTCGTCTCTCCATCTTAATTACCTAACCTTTCTCTTTATTCCCGCGAGCAATAAGGAAAATAGCCATGTTTACATGGATATTAAAACCAATTTCTAATTGCTTTACGAATGCCGTGAAGGTTAAATACCATAGCTTCCTGCGGACGCATTGCGCTCTGCAGCACTGTAAGCTTGATACCCCGTTGCTCGCAGTGGGGTTTTGACTTGGAAATGATAAAAATGTTATAAAATAAAAAGCCCTAAGTATAAATTCATATACTTAGGGCGAATATAACCGCGGTTCCACCTAAATTCAGATCAACGTCTGCGCTTTTATCATAGTACGGATTCAATATCTTATACTATATTCCCTTTAACGGTGGAATTTTCCGTCGGACGCTACTTTATTCACTCCGCTGCTCCAAGACGCCTTCCATGCTTTCTTCATAAGGGTTCGCACCAAACACCCTCTCTCTGAAATCAGGTAAACATGTACTATTCCTCTTCTTAGCATTTTCTCTATTATTTATCGGAAAGTATATCTTATCTAAGGCCAATTGTCAAGAAATTCTTTTATTTTAGTTTCCCCGTGTTTTCTTGTTTGTTACTGTTCACTCCGTTCACAGCAACCTATGCACGCAATCCTGTTTCGGGTTTGTCACGCAAAATCAGCGTGAAAACATCTCGCGGTGACAGCGAGTGAACAGTAACTCTTGTTTGCAGTTTGCAAAGTCGCATAAGAACTAAACAAAAGAGAGCAAACTCAACCGGGATTGCATTGGAAAAGCAGCTGCCCCAAAAGGCTGTATGCCTTAAGGGGCAGAAGGATAAGGATAGATGATACGTGATACATTTGTGTTATTTCACATATTTTTTCAAGGTCGCTTCCACGGCGCCGGTGCCCTTTGAGAGCTCGCTGAAATATTGCTTTACCGTCTCGGCCATTCCTATCTTTACCAGATCTACGCCGAATACTTTTTCGTTGGAGAGCAGTTTATCCAGCCTGCTTAAGTCCTTGGGGGCATCGGATAGTTCAAAATCCTTTACGTAAGCGCCTGCGGCTTCCAGCAAAGGATCGGCGCTTCTGGTGAACTCGTTTCCTTTGTCGTCGATTCCCATAAGATAGCGCAGCCAGCCTGCGAAGACCAGCGGGATCAGCTTTAAATCGGCGGGGTCAAGGTCAGGGGATGCGTTGTAAGCCTTGATAGTCTCACCGAAGCGGATGGCCAGTTTCTGGGAAGTGTCGGTGGCGATTCTCTGAGGGGTGTCAGGCATAAAAGGATTGGGTATGCGCACATTTACCACCTGATCAATAAATTCCTTCGGATCAAGGATGCCCGGATTCACCACCACAGGCAGTCCCTCCTGATATCCGATGATTTCCACCAGCTTCTTTAACAAGGGATTCTTCATTTCTTCCGAAATCAAGGTATAGCCCAGAAGGCATCCGTAGATTGCAAGAGTGGTATGGAGGGGATTGAGGCAGGTGCAGACCTTCATTTTCTCCACTTTATCCACTGTCTCTCTGTCTGTGTAGATAATACCGCCCTTGTCTAAGGGGAGTCTGCCGTTGGGGAAAGCATCCTCAATGACCAGATACTCGCATTCCTCTGCGTTGACAAAAGGCGCAATATAAGTGTTCTTGGAAGTGATAACGGCATCCAGTTCTTCGATACCGTCCTCTGCCAGCATTTTTTCCACCTTGGCATCCGGTCTGGGAGTGATCTTGTCGATCATGGACCAAGGGAAGGATACCTTGGAGTGATCTTTTATATATTCCAGAAAGCCTTTTTCCGCCGATCCGTTCCCGCACCATGCTTCTGCAAAGGCCAGAACTGCGGCCTGCAGCTTGTCACCGTTGTGAGAGCAGTTGTCCATGCTGGACATGGCGATGGGAAGGCAGCCGTTCTGATAGCGGTGGTAGAGAAGGGATACTACCTTGCCCAAGTAACTGTCGGGCCGGGAGGGGCCTTTTTCAAAATCTGCTGCTATGGCGGGCAGCACATTGCCTTTGGCATCGGTGACGGCATATCCTTTTTCCGTGATGGTAAAGCTTGCCATTTTCAGGGAAGGAGCGGCAAAAATCTCCTGTAAGCGGGAAAATTCTTTCTCGTTGGTGCTGTCTAAGACCAGAGATTCCATAATACTTGCCACAACCGTTTTTTCCACGGTATTGTCTGCTTTCAGAGTGGCAAGGATGGACAGGTTATCATGAGGGCGGTTGCTCTTTTCAATAATTTCATAGTCGTAGCCCTCGGCAGCGATAAGCCCGGTATCCATAACCCCTTCGTTCAGCAGATTCTGCAGCACATTTGCCTGAAAAGCGCGGAAGAGATTCCCTGCGCCAAAGTGAATCCAGACAGGGTGTTCATAGGTATTCTTTTTTACGGTTTCGTAGTCGAAATCGGGAAGCTTGTAACCGGCGGCTTCAAAAGCGGAGCGGTCGGTTTGTATGCCCTTTAATGTCAGTTTCATGTTAATCTCCATTTCTGCGCTGCTTTTTATACGTAAGCGTCTTTACGGCAAGCCGTTTTGCCGTAAGCCGTTGATGGCTTTGCAGCGCGCGGACACAAATCGTCTTGTTATTCATCATAATTTTGGCTGCCCGCGTCAAAGTATGGTAGCGCGGCCGGCTGTAGTACAGTTTAATGATATTACTCCTGCGCCAGCCGCTGTTTGTAGTATTGGTACATTTTTACTATTTATTCCTGTAGTTAGTCTCTTCGAGGAACGGCTTCTCATGCATCCGCACTTTTTGAGGAACGGCTTTTCATGCATCCGTACTTTTCGAGGAACGGCTTCTCATGCATCCGTACTTCGGGAATGGTTTCCTCAGGCATCCGTACTTTTTGAGGAACGGTTTTTCAGGCATCCGTACTTTTTGAGAAACGGTTTTTCAGGCATCCGTACTTTTTGAGAAACGGCTTCTCAGGCATCCGTACTTTTTGAGGAACGGCTTTTCAGGCATCCGTACTTTTCGAGGAACGGCTTCTCATGCATCCGTATTTTCGAGAAACGGCTTTTTAGCATCCGCACTTTGGGTGAAACGTTTTCTTTTTGCCGTTACTCTCTTTAGGGGAACGGATTTCTTCCGGCATCCGGTAATCTCAAAGTACATTACAGTCAGAGTAAGATACCGGAAGATTGAGGAATCCTGCCGAAGCATACCTCTAAGAGACTGAATATCTATTCATTTGATTTGTAATGCTGTTTTGGCTATTGTTTTCTGATTCGTTTTTCATACTGCTTTTATATGCCGTTTTTCACATGCTGTTTTTCAATGGCTTCCCATAAACCGTTTAAATATGTGGCTCCTAAAGCTCTGTCGTATAGGCCGTAACCGGGCATTGCCACCTCATCCCAGATCATTCGTCCGTGGTCGGGACGGATAGGGCCGTTAAAGCCGATATCGTACAGCGCCAGCATTATCTCATACATATCAAAGGTGCCGTCGCTGGAAAGATGGGCAGATTCCTCAAAGTCGGTGGGAGAGTTGAACTTCAGATTGCGCACATGGGCAAAATGAATTCTTCCCTTTAAGGAACGGATCATATCGGGCAGATCATTTTCCAGATTGGTGCCGTAGGAGCCGGAGCAGAAGGTGACGCCGTTATGGGGATTGTCAACCATCTTCATCATCCGCAGTATATTTTCTTTGTTGATGATGATGCGGGGCAGTCCGAAAACGCTCCATGCGGGATCGTCGGGATGGATGGCCATATTGATATCGTATTTGTCGCAGACAGGCATAATGCGTTCCAGAAAATATTTCAGGTTGGCAAAAAGTTTCTCGTCGTCGATATCCCGATACAGGTCAAAAAGCTCTTTGATATGTTCCATACGTTCGGGTTCCCATCCGGGCAGGATAGAGCCGTTGGAGCTGCCGCTTATGGAAGCAAACATATCTTCGGGATTTAATGCGTCCACGGCCTCCTGTGTATAGGCCAATACGGTGGAGCCGTCGGGACGAACCCTTGCCAATTCCGTTCTGGTCCAGTCGAAAACGGGCATAAAGTTATAGCATACCATATGGATGCCGGCCTGCCCCAGACGCTCCAAGGTAGTGATATAGTTATCAATGTACTGTTCTCTGTCGGGAGTGCCTACCTTGATGGCGTCATGGATATTGACACTTTCAATACCGGCCAGCTCCAATCCGGCGTCTTCAATCTCTTTTTTCAATGCCAGAATATCTTCCGTCTCCCATGCCTCACCGGGCTTTGTGCCGTAGAGGGTGGAAATGACCCCGGTGACGCCGGGAATCTGCCGGATCTGTTTTAATGTTACGGTGTCGTATTTGCTGCCGTACCAGCGCATGGTCATCTGCATAAGATACCTCCGTTCATCTGTGATGGAAATCAAGTTGCAGCGGTTCAGCCTGACAGCATACGAAAGGAATCGCTTACACGATTCTCCCCGTCCTTGCACCGATTCATTAAGAGTATGTACCGCAAAGCGGCATGTTTAGATATTTGAAAGTACAAATATGCTGTGGGCGCTGAACTATCACAATGGATTTTAGTGTCTTTTTTAATATATAGCAAAATGAATTGCATGAAAAGCATATATATTGCTTGAAACACTGCAAAAATTGCTTTGGAATTTCTGAGGAAGCGGCAGACTGAGACTTGCGTACCGCAAAGAGTGACGTATATTCCGTGGAATGCATTTTTCAAGCACATTTAGAAATCGCGGAGTTTTTTCGAAAAAATAATGAGGTGTACAAGTAATAAACTCAACTTTCCCAGCACAAATTACCGAACATTGCCTGAATAAATATTGGCTGGGATGCTATCCAGTCGTTAACTTTACTTTTCAGTATTTCTGTGATATCGGCTGACACCATTGATGCTATATCTACAAACAGGGATA
>CAJUTJ010000141.1 GCA_910589655.1 uncultured Acetatifactor sp.
AGGATGTGGCAGAGAAGTCTGGAACCAGTCAGGGGAAATCTCCCAAGTATGTGTGCATTACCAGGCCCCACCATTTTGGAAAGACAGTAATGGCCAATATGGTCGCTTCTTATTTTGGAAAGGGAGTGGACAGAAGCAGGGAGTTTAATACGCTGAAGGTGTCCGGATATCCGTGGTACCGGAAGCATTTGAACCAGCACAATGTGATTCATATTATGTTCAACGAGATGCCGCAGAACTGCAAATTCTATGATTCGTATTTGAGCCGGATACAGAGTCTTCTGATGGATGATTTACAGATGATGTATCCACATGTGCGGCTCCGGGAGGATGAGGCTGTATGGGATGCTTTAAGGAAGATATATGAGTATTGCGACAGAGAACGGTTTATTTTCATTTTTGATGAATGGGATTTTATATATCATCAGGACTTTGCATCCGATGAGGAGAAACAAGCCTTTACAAAATTCCTCAGCAATCTTTTAAAGGATAAGGCTTATGTGGAGATGGCTTATATGACCGGGATTCTTCCGATTACAAGGTATTCCAGCGGTTCGGAATTCAATATGTTTTTTGAGTTTTCCATGGCAACTATGGCAAAGTACAGCGAATACTTTGACTTTACGGACGAAGAAGTGGACGTGCTTCACCAGAAATATATTGAATGTCAGACAGAGCCGAAGGTAACCCGGGCGGGGCGGGAACTCTGGTATGACGGCTATCAGACCGCATCTGGCAGGCGCTTGTATAATACCCATTTTGTGGTGGGGGCACTGTCATTTAACCAGATATGAATTGTTGAGCTGAAAGTTGATGGCACAGTGGACAGCGCAATTCAGCAGATCAAAGACCGCAGGTACGCGCAGAGCTTCCATGGAAAGCTGGGTGAAGAACCCAAATGTACCGGAAGAATCCTTGCTGTAGGGATTGCGTACAACCGGAAGGACCCTGGCAAACGGCATACATGCAAGGTAGAGGTGCTGCGGGAACGAATGGCATAGCGGTGAAATTTAGAAAAAGGAGTTTTGTGTAGTGGGAAAATATTTTAATGTAAGTGCTGCATGCAAGCCGGAACTTCATTATATGGTAGATATCACAGCCCGGCTCAGGCAGATCCGGGCCATGGTGGATGCGGGGCAGTATTTTACCATTAACCGGGCCAGACAGTATGGGAAGACCACTACCATACGGGCGCTGGGGCGTTATCTGGAAAAGGATTATCTTGTTGTAAGCCTGGATTTTCAGAAAGAAATGAGCGCGGCTAAATTCAGTGATGAGAACACGTTTTCCCTTGCATTTGCAAAGGCATTTTTATTGAAAATAGAAAATAGCAGTGAGCATATTGACGGAGCCTTTGGAGTGGCTGTCGAAGAATTGAAAAAGGAAATGCACAATGGCCGGGGCGAAATGGATCTGGTAGAATTATTTCGGTATTTGAGCGTAGTCTGCAGCACTTCTTCGAAACCGCTCGTACTGATGATCGACGAGGTGGACAGTGCTGCCAACAGTCAGGTCTTCCTGGATTTCCTGGCCCAGCTGCGGGGATACTATATTGACCGGGATGAGACGGCCACATTTCAGTCGGTGATTCTGGCAGGAGTACATGATGTGAAAAATATCCGGCGGAAGCTTCGTACCGAGGAGGAGCACAAGGTAAATAGTCCATGGAATATCGCTGCTGACTTTCTGGTGGACATGAGCTTCTCAGCAGAGGATATCGCCGGAATGCTGGAAGAATACGAGCAGGACCATGGTACAGGGATGGACATAATGGCTATGGCTCAAAGAATCTATGACTATACTTCCGGTTACCCATATCTGGTATCCCGGTTATGCAAACTGATGGATGAACGGGTAGGCGGAGGTGGAGAATATCCCAGGAAGTGCCAGGTCTGGACAAAGGCAGGTTTTCTGGAGGCCATCAGGCTTTTGATGGGCGAGCGGAATACGCTGTTTGATTCTCTGGTGGGCAAGATTCAGAATGACCAGGATTTGCGGAATGTGCTGCATGGAGTTATTTTCCAGGGAAAGACGCTGATTTATAGTCCCGTAAGCCTGCCTGTGGAAATAGCAGAAATGTATGGTTTTTTTAAAAATGAAAATGGAATGTGTGTGATTGCAAATCGTATTTTTGAAATGGTTCTTTACAATATGTTCCTCAGCGAGGAGGCAGTTTACAGTGATATGGCAGAGGAAGCATTTCGGAATAAACCCATGTTTGTCCAGAAGGGGCGGTTGAATATGAAGCTGGTTCTGGAGAAGTTTGTGGAATATTTTTCGGATTTGTATGGAGATCAGGGGCAGAGATTTTATGAAGAGGATGGCCGGAGATATTTCCTCTTGTATCTGAGGCCCATTATCAATGGAGCGGGAAATTATTACATCGAGGCACGCACCCGGAATCTGGAGCGGACGGATGTAGTGGTGGATTACGGCGGGGAGCAATTCGTGATTGAGATGAAGCTGTGGCGGGGTGAAGCGTACCACAGACGCGGCGAGGAACAGCTCCTGGAGTATCTGGATGCGTATCGTCTGAAGACCGGATATATGCTCAGTTTCAATTTCAATAAAAAGAAAGAAACAGGTGTCAGGGAGATTGTAATGGGAGGCAGGATACTGGTTGAGGCGGTCGTGTAACATTGCTGCCCTGACAGTATAAAAGAGTGGGCAAAAGGACCCATAGGGCATGGGGCGCCAGTTCCGCCGGTGGCTTAAAGTAAACCCTCTTTCATTCATGGTGGTATCTGCAAGGCTGATATGGGGGTTTACTTTGAAAGCTCCATCGCCGCAGGCGATTAAAATCAGGGATGCCAAATGCGCCCACCAGTCTTTCATTTATTGGTGGCGCGTTCCCCGCTGGGCGCATGGAGGTTTACAATGCGACAATGCAATCCATCCAGCACCACTCTTAGGCCTTCAACACCAAGTACCTTAAGCCACTGACCTTTCAGTGTTAATGTCGGTGTTGCTTTATAGCTGCTGCCGCTTTGGCTGATAACTTTAATGCTTCTGTTCTTTGCCATAGTCAAAATCTCCTTTTCATAATTTGTCAATGATTGTCTGCTGCATTGTCACTTCTCCATCCAGTCCAATGGCACTACCTCCCTTAAGTACAACCAGAAATAAATCCCTGGTTTGCCGTGGCATTCGTTAAGTATCTGTCCATGCAGGAATGGTATCCACTTTCCTGATTTCTCGCGCCAAAAATAAGCCACCAGTGCTTTCGCATCAGCAGCTTACCGCTTTCAGTCCGGTGTTCTGTTTTCTGTTTTGATTCTGCATTTACCCAATCTTTTCAATAATCTGCATATTGATTTCTGTTTCAAAACCTGCCTGTAGGCTTCCCCAGCCCGGAATATTCCCATCCTTTTGGAAGTGTCTGCCTGATGGCTTTAAGCGGCTACTAAAAGACCGCAGAATGTGATTGCTTCACTTATCAGCATTACAGAAAACATTTTAACACACACAAGATTAGCATCTGCTGTTCCTTCAGGATGTGTTCCCGTATCTTGAAAAATATCTTGTGACGGACTATCTGCCAAAACTTGTAGAACAGATAGAATATATAATGAAACAATACTGCGGTAGGATACAAAATTACCCCAGCCCTTTGCGAGTTGGGGTAATTCACTATAATTCACATGCGATTTTTGATAGATTGAAGTTTTTCACTCCATGGTGTCAGTTCTGCGAGCTGCTGAACACATGCCATGGGTGATTACGTAGATACATTTAAAGCCCATGGAAAAAGCAGTTCCGAAGCGGCGTGCTCCATATGGATGAATTTCGCATCCATCATAGGAAGGAGAGGGAAAAGACCGATAGTCAGCTTTCCCCGCCCCATGAACCTCAACTCCAAATTTAAATTTTCTACGGATTCTTTTCAAAAAATCCATCCACCCTGGCCTTGATTTCCGCATGGCCCAGGGTCTTTAACAGATATCCCGACGGCTTTAAGGACAACACCCCTTTGACACTGTCCGCATCGTCCCTGGAAGTCAGAAAAATAACCGGAATATCCTCCGAATGAGTTTCCGAACGAAGCAGTTCCAGGGTTTGCTTCCCGTTGCAGATAGGCATATCATAATCCAGCAGGATCAGGTCCGGCCGGTTGAGGGTGACGGTGCGGATTGCAGCCAGACCGTTGTCAACCGTGGAAACCTCATAATCCCAGCCCAGCAGATTCTTAAGCCCCTGCCGCATGGTGGCAGAATCATCTACCACCAGAACTTTCTTCTTCGGAGGCTGGGCCTCCAGCTCCTGTCGCTCCTTGAGATAATGGGCCACTTCATCCAGGGCATTCTCCTGGCTGATGGGGATCCCCGGGGACTCGCTGATCTGGTCCGGTGTCAGAATACAGCAGGCAAAATATCCCTCCCCAGTATCAAACAGCAGACTTGCCACACGCTTGCGCTCCTCAAATACCTTCTGGAACTGATCGTAGGAAAGAAGGTTCTCCTCTTTTAGCGTGGGGTTATCCCCTTTCAGGAAGACTTTAATAACCCGCCCCGCAAACCGCTGCATGGTATATCTGGCATTATGAAGCAGTGCCGTGCTCAGCTTGCCGGACTTGTTCCCCATCACCTCACCGATGGTCCGGAGCAGAAGCTTTTCCTCAAAGGCCAGCAGCATCTCCTGGGTCTTCCCGTTCTCCACTGTTTCATAGACCAGACGATAATAGATCCCGGTTCCGAACTTCTCTCCATTGTAAGCGTCGCTGATCATCTCCGGTTTCACCAGAAAGATCTGGTACATAACCTGGGTGATGGCCCGCTTCACAGAGTTAAGCTCTCCCTCCTCCAGAAGATCCACCCACATACTGCTCTGCCTGCCGGTAATGGCCTGGTCCTCCATGGTGGTATGTCCGATCAGCCATCCGGCACAGACTCCCAGGAAATGGTCAATAGCTTCCGGCGAATAATCTGCCTGCTCCAGCTCCCGTTCCAGGGCCGGAAGGGTCTTCTCCCGAAATCCCTTATGGATACGGCTGTGCTGCTCCAGCCCACCGTAATCAATGGAGGCCATATAGAGCTCTTCATCTGCAAAATGTTTCAGTGCATGCTGCTTGAATAACTGAATCCCCTTCCGGCAGGCCTTCCGGCTGTTCTTTCCGCCAATCCAGCCGCTTTTTTTCTGTGTCAGAAGAAAAAGACTGTTGATCCCCTCAAAAAGTTGCTGATGCTCTTTGTCAATGTTGTCTACTCCGATATTAAACTCTTCTTTCCACGTAAATTGAGTACTCATGTGGTCTTCTGCCGCTAGGAATACGGATAAGCACTCCTGCAGTGCCATCGTCCCATTCCCCTTTTTGTGATGCTATGTCCGACAGGCTCTCCTTTCTTGTTTTTTGAACATTTTCCCAACGATTGTATCACTCTGTTTCTGGAATATGCAGGAATCTTTGTAATTATATAACACTTTTTCAAATGATTCAAGATGTTATCCCGGTAGATTCCCGGCAAATGGTGCGTGTGAGTTACTTTTCACGGCCTGGGGAAATAG
>CAJUTJ010000142.1 GCA_910589655.1 uncultured Acetatifactor sp.
AGTATGAGGGTTTACTATGAAGATGCACACAAACCCGTAAGGACAGCGGGTTTGGCGCACAGCAGTCTCGGGATTTCGTGCAAGGGAGCACGAAACGCCTCGCGTTTTCCGCAGGCAAGATTCAATACTTTCATAGTAATCCTATAAAAAAGAAAGACATCTCTGTCAATTTATGATAGAATAGAAATGTTCGAATATGCCGGGAATTTCTTTCATGGGGTGAAAGAGATTCTCAGGTACGGAATATTTACAATCAGAACAGAGCAGGCGGGTATAGAGATGCAGAAGATATTGGTGGTGGACGATACGGAGATCAACCGTGAGCTGCTTCATGAGATCTTAAAGGACGATTATATAGTGGTGACAGCCGAGGATGGGGAACAGGCGCTGCGAAAGCTTCAGGAACAGCATGACAGTATTGCCGCTCTCCTTTTGGATCTGCAGATGCCCAAGACGGACGGGTTTACGGTAGTCGTGAGGATGAAGGAGGAGGGATGGATCGATCGGATTCCCGTGCTGATTATCAGCAGTGAACACGCGGTGGAAATCGAAAACAAATGCTTGGAGCTGGGAGTATCCGATTTTATCCACAAGCCCTATGAGGCTTCCATAGTGAGAAACAGGGTCAGAAATGCGGTGGAACTGTTCAATTATAAAAAGCAGCTGGAGCAGAAGGTGGAAGAACAGGCGGAAACGCTGAAAAAACAGTCCCAGATTATACAGATGCAGGCGGAGAGGTTAAGCAAGGCAAAACCCTTTAATACGCTGATGATGGAATACCGTTCCGTGATTATGGAGGTGGAGACGAAGCTTAAGGTTTTAAATGCCGTGTTCTCCGAGGAATATAAGAGGAATCCTTTTGAGTCCATTAAGAGCAGGTTGAAAACACCGGAAAGCATATACAAAAAGCTGGAGAGAAAGGGGTATTCTTTTACCATAGAAAACATCCAAAATCATATTGCGGATGTGGCCGGACTCAGAGTCATTTGTTCCTTTCCGGATGATATTTATCGTCTGGCGGAGCTTTTGACCAAGCAGGATGATATTATACTGCTGAAGCGGAAGGACTATATCAAGACACCGAAGACCAACGGATACAGGAGTCTGCATCTTATCTTGAGCGTGCCGATATTTTTGGCGGATGAGAAAAAATATATTAAAGTAGAAGTCCAGTTCCGTACCATCGCCATGGATTTCTGGGCGAGTCTGGAGCATAAACTAAAATATAAGAAAGATATTCACAATACCGACGAGATTGAGCGGCAGCTGAGAGCCTGTGCGGTTTCCATTGAGGCTCTGGATTACCAGATGCAGGAAATACGGGATCGGATCGAACAATAACTATGCCACCGAACTCGGTTTTATGGTGTGGAAAAGGACGAATAAACGTCCATGCCGTGGAATGGGGAGCATATAGTAGGAAAAGGATACGAAGACAGGAAGGGACATTGATTTGAAAATAATGATTATGGACGGTCAGGGCGGCGGTGTGGGCAGAAGCCTTGTGGAAGAATTGCACAAGGCTTATCCTGAGGCGGAGTTGATTGCCGTGGGGACGAATGCCGTGGCCACGGCCAATATGATGAGAGGCGGGACGGCGCTGGGGGCCACGGGAGAGAACGCGGTCATTTACAACAGTCGTCAGGCGGATGTGATCGCAGGTCCCATAGGCATTGTCATGGCAAATGCCATGCTGGGCGAAATCACCCCCAAAATGGCGGAGGCGGTGTCCTCCAGTGAAGCCGAAATTGTGTTGATTCCCATGAGCCGGTGCAATGCATCGGTAATGGGAGTGGAGAGCAGAAAGCTTTCGGATTATGTAAAGGAAGCAGTGGAAAAAATTGGACTTTAGAGAGTTATTTATAGCACAGAACCTGCAGCATCCGTCCATGGGTGCTCAGGATGCAGTGAAGCTTTGCTATCAGGCGGCTTTTGGCGCGGAGCATCTTCTGCGGGAGGAGACTGCGGCCCGTCAATATCTGGAAAAAGAATATGAAGCTTTGGAGCCGGACGAAACCGCCCTCTATGAGCAGATTCATCCCCGTATGTGCCGCATAAATCTGGCGGCATGGAAAAGGGAGGGAATGCCCTTGGAGTGGCTGTTTCGTATGTTCGCGGACACGGCGGCGGATGCCTGCAAGGGCGGGGAAGAGATGTTCCGGGAATGTCTGGATACGGTGGAGCTGCTGGTGAGGGAGGGAGCGGTTTCTATCCCCATGGAACAATGGAAGGGCTTTCTGGGGCACTACCCCCTTTGTCGGCCGGAGGCAGTGCATCACAGCGAAAATTACCGCGCCAAGGAGCGGCCGGCTTACCGGCTGGTCAGCGCCCGGTATATCTCCATGCTGCCGGTTTTAAAGGCGGCGGCGGATCTGCCGCAGGAGGGGAAAATTATTGCTATCGACGGTCGGTGTGCGTCCGGCAAGACCACTCTGGCAAAACGGCTTATGAGGGTGACGGGAGCCGGTGCAGTGCATATGGATGACTTTTTCCTTCCGCCCAAACTGCGCAGGCCGGAGCGTTTGGAGGAGCCCGGCGGTAATGTGCACTACGAACGCTTTATGGAGGAGGTGCTCACCCGCATAAAGGATCCCCGGGAATTTCGCTATCGCTGTTTTGACTGCGGGACAATGAGGCCGGGCGCGGAGCGGACAGTGAAAGAGGGACGTTTAAGGATTGTGGAAGGGGCATACAGCTGCCATCCCGTTTTCGGAGATTATATGGGCTTGCGGGTGTTCTGTCATGTGGAACCACAGGAACAGCTGAGGCGGATCGAAGAGCGGAACGGGGCGGAAATGCTGAACAATTTCCGAAATAGGTGGATTCCTATGGAAGAGCGGTATATCCGGCACTGCCGGATCCGGGAGCAAGCGCATTTGGTAGTGTCGTAAAGTGGAGAAGTTCACTTTGCGGAGAAGTTTTATGAGAGAAATGCATTTTAAGTATATTTGTAAAAATGCAGGCTGCGGAAAGGTATGGGTAGTATTATGCTGCAACGCTTTTATCCTGACAATGAAGTGGACAGTGCTTATGAGATAGATTATCAGGCTTTATACCGAAAGGGATACAGGGGAGTGATCTTTGACATTGACAATACGCTGGTTCCCCACGGCGCTCCGGCGGACGAGAGAGCCGCGGCATTGTTCCGGCGGCTCAGAGCCATGGGATACGAAACCATGCTTCTGTCAAATAATAAGGAGCCGCGGGTGAAGATGTTCCATGAGGGTGTTGGCTCGCCCTATATTTTCAAAGCGGGGAAACCCGGCAGACAAGGATACGAAAAGGCTATGGAACGTATGGGGACGGTGCCACGCACTACATTGTTTGTGGGAGATCAGCTTTTTACGGATGTCTGGGGGGCAAAGAAGGCCGGAATCGTCACTTATCTAGTGAAGCCCATTCATCCAAAGGAGGAGATCCAGATTGTATTGAAACGCTGTCTGGAACGAATCGTGTTGTTCTTCTATCATCGAAGCAAAAAAGCGTAATCGGTTGAAAGAAGAATATTCTTTCTGGTTTTGCACCGGTTCATTGATTGTTTGTGCAGCCAATGGCGGTATGTCTGGAAGTTTGGATGTAAACTTCCAAATATTGATTGTTATGTGCAAAGAGGGGATACACGCCCTCTTATGAAGAATTTGTGCCGAAACGTCACAAATTCCATGATGGCAGAGCGAAATCTGATATTTCGCTCGCCTCTTCAGCGTAAAATGCTTCGGAATGGAGGAAAAAATGAATATTGACGGATATACCCGCACATGCGGGCTTTTGGGAAATCCGGTGGAACATACACTGTCCCCGGTGATACATAATACCTTATCGGAAAAATTGGGGCAAAATCTGGTATATGTCCCGTTTCGTGTCCCTTCAGGGCATGTAGGGGAAGCGGTGAGGGGAGCTTTTTCTTTGAATCTTCTGGGTTTGAACGTAACGGTTCCCTATAAGAGTGAAGTGATCCCCTTTTTGAAAGAGATAGATCCTCTGGCAAAGCAGATCGGAGCGGTGAACACGCTGGTGCGCGTGGAAGAGGGGTATAAGGGATATAATACGGATATGCCGGGACTATACCGCGCCATGTGCGAGGATGAGGTTAAAATAGCGGGAGAAAAGGTATTGATATTAGGTGCGGGAGGCGTGGCGAGGGCGGTTGCCATGCTGCTGGCGCAGAAAGAGGCTGCCGAAATCCTGATGCTGAACCGCAGCGTGGAGAAAGCGGAACTGATGGCGGAGGAGGTAAACGGCATTGCCGGGAAACGGCTGGTAAGGGCAATGCCTTTGGAAGCCTTTGACCGGCTGCCGAAAGGGGAAAAATATCTTGCGGTTCAGGCTACCAATGTGGGAATGTTCCCCCATACGGAAGATGTCATCATCAGAGAGGATGCCTTTTACGAGAGAATCCATACCGGCTATGATCTGATTTTTAATCCTGCCGACACACGGTTTATGCAAATGGTAAGAATCCATGGGGGCAGGGCTTTCGGCGGAATGAAAATGCTGCTGTATCAAGGGATTATTGCATACGAATTGTGGACGGGCGAAACGGTGGACAAGGAGCTTGCGGAGGAAATCTATGACCGGCTGACGAGCCGGTTGGCGGCGGAATAGGGGAAGCAGATAGGCAGAAGCAGACAACGGCGGCGGAATAGGGGAAGCAGATTGGCAAAGGCAGACCGCCGGAAGAGTAAAATAGAGAGAAGAAACGGGGACGGCGTGACGGAATGAGAAAGAATGAAAATCTGGTATTAATCGGATTTATGGGAAGCGGTAAAACTTCGGTGGGATTAAAGCTATCCTATATGCTCCGGAAGGGGGTGGAGGATACGGACAAGCTCATAGAGCGCCGGAAGGGCAAAAGCATCGGAGCCATATTTGACGAACAGGGCGAGGAAGCCTTCCGGCAGATGGAGACGGATTTGCTGGCGGAGCTGGGAGAACAAAAGTTTTCACGGATTTATTCCGTGGGCGGCGGAACTCCGGTCAGAGAGGAGAACAGGGAACTGTTAAGAAAGCTTGGAAAAGTGGTCTATCTGCGTGTTACACCGGAGACAGTGTATCATCGGCTGAAGGAAGATACCACAAGACCGCTTTTGCAGTGTGCAGATCCTCTGGGGCGGATCCGGCAGCTCATGGAGAGCCGGAGAGAGGCCTATGAGGCATGTGCGGATAAGATAATCGACGGGGACGGATTGACCGTGGAAGAGATAGCGGATCGAATTATGGAGGAGATGGGAAAGATGAAGCTTTTGGTGATAAACGGCCCGAATCTAAATTTTCTGGGTATCCGGGAGAAAAGTGTATACGGAACGCAGGATTATGAATATTTGCTGGAGCTGATCCGGAAAAAGGCGGAGAGTACGGGCTGTGACATTACGGTATTTCAGAGCAACCATGAGGGAGCTATTATTGACAGGATTCAAGAGGCATATTTTGACGGCACGGAGGGAATCGTGATCAATCCCGGCGCTTACACGCATTATAGTTATGCCATCAGAGATGCATTGGCGAGCATTACGGTTCCGAAGGTGGAGATTCATATTTCCGATATTACACAGAGGGAAGAGTTCCGCAAAATATCCGTCACGGCTCCGGTCTGTGACAAACAGATCTACGGGCAGGGGCTGGACGGATATCTGCAGGCAATTGATTTTATTGTCGGTGAAAACGGTATTGTGTAACGGTTCGGCCATGCGGAAATTACTTATGTAACTTGTCCGCGGGAACAAGTATTTTAAATTTTTTTTAGAAAATAGTTGAAATAAATACCATTTTATATTAAACTATGATGGAATTATATTGTGAATAGCATAGGAGGATTATAAATATGATTTCTGCAGGTGATTTCAGAAATGGTATAACAATTGAGTATGATAATAATGTATACCAGATTATTGAATTCCAGCACGTGAAGCCTGGTAAGGGTGCGGCATTTGTCAGGACAAAGCTGAAGAACATCAAGAGCGGCGGCGTGGTTGAGAAAACTTTCCGTCCCACCGAGAAATGCCCTCAGGCGCGTATTGATAGAAAAGATATGCAGTATCTGTATTCTGACGGAGACCTGTTTTACTTTATGGACAATGAGAACTATGAGCAGATAGCGCTGAACAGCGAAGCGGTTAGCGATGCGTTGAAATTTGTGAAAGAGAACGAGATGTGCAAGGTTTGTTCCCATAACGGCAGTGTATTTTCCGTGGAACCTCCTCTGTTTGTAGAGCTGGAGATTACGGAGACAGAGCCCGGATTTAAGGGAGATACCGCTACCGGCGCAAATAAACCCGCTATTGTGGAGACCGGTGCACAGGTTGCCGTTCCTTTGTTCGTAGAGCAGGGCGATAAGATTAAGATTGATACCAGAACGGGTGAATATCTGTCCAGAGTATAGGTTGTTAACATATTTTGCTATCAAAACTTGTAAGGCAATGACATTTTACGGAAGTGTCCTTGCCTTTTTTGTTGTCTAAAAATGTAATATGCAATCGTTTTGTTTGAGTGGTTTGTGTCCTGAAAACGACATAACCGGAACATAAAAGGAGGAAAATGTATGGAAATGAATGAATTTGCAGGTAAAGTGCGGGATGCGGTGGAAAAGAAGCTGGGAAAGGCTTATAAGGTGGAGGTCAGAGAGGTGCAGAAAAATAACGGAGTAATGCTGCATGGGCTGCTGATATTGAATGATGACCGGAATGTGATACCGACGCTGTATCTGGAACCTTTTTGGGAGGCTTATGTGTCGGGTGTTACACTGGCAGAGATTGTGAGAAGGCTTATAAAGATTTACCGAGAAGATCTGCCAAAGACAAAGGTTGATATCGGATTTTTCGGGAATTTTGACGAGGTTTCGGAGAGAATATGCTACCGATTAATCCGGCAGAAGGGAAATGAGGAGCTGCTTCAGGAGATCCCGTACATACCTTTTCTGGACTTGGCGATCTGTTTCTTCTATGCCTACAGCGGGGAGGCTCTGGGGGAGGGAACTATTTTGATCCGCAATTCCCATATGGAGCTATGGCATACGAATACAAAGAAGCTGATGAATCTGGCACAGGAAAATACACCGGAATTATTTCCTTGGAGATATGACTCTATGGAGCAGGTTCTGCGGGAAATGATGGAGGAGGAAGAATATTCGGGTTCGTTGCCGGAGGAAGAGGAGAGGGAGAGTTTATTTACGGACACCCCTCTTTGGGTTTTGACCAATCGACAACGTATCCAGGGCGCTTCCTGTATCTTATATCCCGGACTGCTGAAACGGTTAGCAGCAGAAAAAAGAAACTTCTATCTTCTTCCCAGCTCAATCCATGAGGTGATCCTTCTTGCCGAGCAAGGCTCGGAAACACCCCAACGGTTAAAGGATATGATTGCTGAGGTCAACAGAACACAGGTGGCACCGGAAGAAGTGCTTTCCGACAGCCTGTATTATTATGATTTCCGCGAAGAAAATGTCAAAATTGTATTATAAAAGCGGAATTTTTACACTTTCTATTAAATTTCCAAATTTCTATGTAGACATATCGAAACTTTTATGATATTATAATCAAGGTGATGTAACAATTTTGTAATATTTGCACCCGTAGTCTAACGGATAGAACGAAGGCCTCCGACGCCTTTAATGCAGGTTCGATTCCTGTCGGGTGCACTTACATCACCTTGATTTGTTAATAAACAGTTTTCAGAAGAGCCGCTTGCGGCTTTTTGCATCTAATGAAAGGTATCGGTTATGAAGGATAAGATGTCTTTGCTGGGTAATTATATATTAAAACATTGCAAAATCGTTTTTCCGGTGATTTTGACGGCGGCGGTAGCAATTACGGTGGTCTTTGCCCTGGGTATGAGGAACGGAGGGGAGGAAGAGCCGCAGGAAATTTCGGGGGAGCCCGTATCCGTGGCGAGTACGGAGGAGAGTACGTCTTCCGTCGTCTCGGAGGTAGTCCCTCTCTTGGCCAATGACGGAGGAGAGCTTTACTCCTTGGTTGCCACGTATTATAATGCCATGGCACTAGGGGATACGGAAACCATTTTGAGTATCTATGACAGCCTGCCGGAGAACACTCTGTTAAAGATCGAAGAGACAGCCAAATATATTGATCATTATTCTACTCTCGAGATATATACCAAGGATGGTATGACGGCAGACTGCACAGTGGTTTACGTCTTTTACAGGCTTATTTTCCAGAACCATGAGGAAGAATTCCCCGGTTACGAAACCTTGTATGTATGCAGAAACGACCAAGGGCAGCTTTATATAAAGAACGAGGACAATTTTACTACGGAAGAGAAGGAATATATCACCACGGTCACGCATCAGGATGACGTGGTAGAATTTAATAACAGGGTAAACACGGAATATAACGATCTGATTACGGAGAAACCGGAATTATTTCGGTATTTAAGCGAACTGGATAATCAGATCAGTGTGGAAGTGGGAGTGCGTGTGGCACAAAATGAGGCACAGGCAGCAGCGGATGCCCAGCAGACCGCAAATCCCGAAAACCCTGAGAATCCAGAGAATCCGGCGCCTGCAGGAGAGGGCGGTGAGAATCCGGCGCCTCCCGCGGACAGCGTACCGGAAGTGTCGGGGCCGCAATATGCCACCGCTACCACAACCGTCAACGTCAGAAGCTCTGACAGCGAGCAGGCCGATAAGCTTGGCAAGGTAGCCGGAGGGGAGACGGTGCAGGTTCAGGAGGTGCGTCTCAACGGATGGACGAAAATCGTATATGACGGTAGTGACGGTTATATTAAGTCGGAGTTTCTGCAGATGCAGGAAAGCGCTGCCGGAGCGGAGGTCATCGGTACCGTTACCGCTTCCACCAATATTAATGTGCGCGCGTCGGCCAGCGAGACGGCGGATCGCCTTGGCGTATTGGCCGGTGGAGAATCCGTCGAATTGCTTGAAAATCTGGACGGCTGGTGCAAGATTAAATACAGCGGCCAGATCGGATATGTAAAATCAGATTATGTACAGCAGTGACGGAGATGTGCAGCATTAAAAATTGCCGAAAAGAAAAGCATTTTCACAAGACAGATTGGAATAAATTTATGCTTATGGGACAGCCTATACAGGAGAAAACTGTAGAGGCTGTTTTTGTATAACCGAAAACAGCGCCTGTGTAAAAATAAAGAATGACAGGAGAGAAAAGGATGGGGACGGAGACTAGGATAACATCACAGGAAGTTAAAATTTATCGGGAAATTCAGAGAAATGCAGACGCGGCTATGAAAGCAATCGATACCATTGCGGACAAGGTAAATGACGACGAACTATCGCTGCAAATGTTCGAACAATCCTTGAAGTACTCGGAACTTCACAATGAAGCGGTAAAACAATTGCTCAATGCCAAGACCCGGCCCTTACAGAGCCGTTACTTGTCGGATGCCGTGTTAAAGACGGGGCTGCGCTATAATACCATGCTGAATACCAGTACCAGCCACTTAGCGGAATTACTGATTAAAGAAAACAATAACGGAATCATTGAGATGGAAAAGGTGTTGAAGGCAAACGGGGCGGCAGGAGAGAAGCCCACGGCGTTGGCAAGACAGTTGATTGCATTTGAAGAAAAAAACGTGCGCAGTTTAAAAGAATACCTATAAGCGGCAGATGGATGATATTGTGCAAAATGTATAAAAAACAGTAAAAAACTTTTACAATTTAATGAAATAAAGTGTGTTGTCGATTTGGAAATCAAGAGGTATAATGATACATGGAATAAGTTGTATACAAGTATCCACATAAACTTTATTAAGGAGGACATTACAATGTCATACGTTGACGAGGTATTTGATTTGGTAGTTGCAAAGAATCCCGCACAGCCCGAGTTTCATCAGGCAGTGAAGGAAGTGTTAGAGTCCCTCCGTGTTGTAATTGAGGCAAATGAGGAGAAGTATCGCAAGGATGCACTTCTTGAGAGATTGGTTACTCCGGAGAGACAGCTTTTGTTCCGCGTACCATGGGTGGATGATAAAGGTCAGGTTCAGGTGAATAACGGTTTCCGTGTACAGTTCAACTCTGCAATCGGACCCTACAAGGGAGGCTTAAGACTCCATCCCAGCGTAAACCTCGGCATTATCAAGTTCCTTGGCTTTGAGCAGATTTTTAAGAATTCTTTGACAGGTCTGCCCATCGGCGGCGGCAAGGGCGGTTCCGATTTTGACCCCAAGGGAAAATCGGACAGGGAAGTTATGGCTTTCTGCCAGAGCTTTATCACCGAGTTACATAAGTATATCGGCGCCGACACCGATGTTCCTGCGGGTGATATCGGAACCGGAGCAAGAGAGATCGGATATATGTACGGACAGTATAAGAGACTGACCGGTTTATATGAAGGCGTACTGACCGGAAAAGGTCTTTCCTACGGCGGATCTTTGGCAAGAACCGAGGCTACCGGTTACGGTTTGCTTTATCTCACGGAAGAAATGTTAAAGTGCAACGGTAAGGATATTTCCGGTAAGACCGTAGCCGTGTCTGGTGCGGGGAACGTTGCCATTTACGCTATCCAGAAAGCACAGCAGCTGGGCGCTAAGCCGGTTACCTGCTCCGATTCCACCGGATGGATTTACGATCCCGAAGGAATTGACGTGGCTTTGCTGAAGGAAGTAAAGGAAGTGAAACGTGCAAGACTCAGCGAGTATGCCGCGGCAAGACCCAGTGCCGAATACCATGAGAAGAAGAACGGCGAGCATGGCGTATGGAGCGTAAAATGTGACATTGCCCTTCCTTGTGCTACCCAGAACGAGCTGGATATCGAGGATGCTAAAATGCTGGTTGCAAACGGTTGTTTTGCAGTAGCGGAAGGGGCAAACATGCCTACCACCATGGACGCTACCGAGTATTTCCAGAAGAACGGAGTACTGTTCTGCCCCGGCAAGGCTTCCAATGCAGGCGGTGTGGCTACCTCCGCTCTGGAAATGAGCCAGAACAGCGAGAGACTTTCTTGGACCTTTGAGGAGGTTGATTCCAAGCTTCAGGGCATCATGGTAAATATATTCCATAGTCTGGATGATGCGGCCAAGAAGTACGGTATGGAGGGCAATTACGTTGCAGGAGCCAATATCGCGGGATTTTTAAAGGTTGCAGAGGCTATGACCGCTCAGGGTATTGTATAACTGTAAGGATGCTAAGCCGATAGCTTTTCCATTGTCGGTCATTGATGGAATAAATATAGAGATACCGGGAAAGTCGGAAATGACTTCTCCCGGTATTCTGTTATGCATATGATTATTCTTTTCGGGTTACAGCGCGAGTGACGCTTTCTAATGATGGAAGGAAAACATATGTTGCCACCAAGTCTTTTGATAATGTAATGAAATGTCCCAAGGTGCTATAAAAGCCGATATTAAAAAGCCGATAATATTAATATATTAAATAATTGTCTGAATCAAGGAGGATGATGGCATGGATATGAAGGTGGCAAACAGCGGATTCCCGAAAATGACAAGAACAAGGACGGTAGAAAAGTGCGGGAATCGGAAAAGAACGCGGATAGAGCTGAGGTATGCGGACGGAACTCTGGCCGGTGCAATCAGTATCACGGAACCCGTAAAGAAAAAGACGAAAAAACTGCAATATAATTTTAAAGAAATATCCACCCGGATTATGCAGACGAAGACTTCCGGCGATGCAAGCCGGATTCTGGCCAGCGCCCGGGCAAAGGTTGCCATGCTGGCGAGGAAGCTGAAAAGCGGGGAGTATGACGAAAAGGAAGTTCAGAGTGCGCTGATCCACGCGGAGGCCATGGCAAGAGTGGCAAGAAAGCGGATGAAGCATCTGCGGGAGGAAGAAAATTCGAAGAGACAGGGAGGAACCTGTGAAGCGGAATTAGAGGAGAAGCAGGACGGCGAGGCTCTGGCAGAGCTTGCTGCCGAAGGAGAAGCGGAAGGCGGTAAGAATGGCCGGGAAGAGTTACAAAAGCTGAAAAGAGAATATCAGAAGCTGAAAAGGGAATATCAGAAAATGATGCGGGAAACGCAGAAAGAGCTGGAGGAATCGATCCGGGACACGGACGGGATGGATGAATTGTCCGAGGAACTGGCCGTTGCCGCAGCTGACAATTTGGATCCCGCAGACCTAGAGCTGATGAAAAAGAAACACCGCGCTAAGGAAATGCGGGAAATCATGGAAGCCGATATGAAATATCTGAAAGCGTTGTTTGACCAGCTTGCCAAAGAAAAGCAGGAAATTGCTTCCGGCGGAGCCGGAGGCATGGGTAACGGCGGGTCTGCCGGAACTCCTGTTGACAGCGGTGTGGCTTTGGAGCTGGGCGGGGCGGATGTGCCGGTTCAGATGCCGGCAGCGGACGTTGCGGCAGCGTCGGAAGGCGGGGCAATAGATGTTACGGTTTGATTCCTGCGGGCAATGAGCTGCGGCTCGGCTGATCTTGGCAGAAAATCTATTCAAAAAGGGTCATTTGAGACAGGACTTCCCGACTCACATAGAGAGAATTGTCCCGCCGCGTATCATAAGTCCATTTGACTAAGAGGGCGGCGCTTCCCTGTATTTCGATACAGGTGATGCATCGGGGATGGACGCAGCTTCCCGTATTCATGTAAGAGGGGGCGCCGGGATCCAGTCTGGGACGGTGGGTGTGCCCTGTTACAAGGGAAATATTGTTTTTGGAAGCATAGTCTGCAAGCCGCTGTTCCACATGATCTTTCCGGGTGTAATTTTTGGCGGCGCTGGTGGGATCCAGAACCCCGAAATGCTCCAAGGGTTTCCACAGGTAGCGCACCAGAAAACGTGTGATGCGCCAGCCGGTGGAATTCCAGAAATCGGCCTGATGTCCATGGGTCAGATAAAGGCGGTAGCTGCGGCTGCGGTTTTCCAGTATCAGCCCCTCGTGAAAGTCAAAGTCCGGAAACAATTCCTCACAGCATTGTGTATCGGTGCAGAAATACGTTTTACAGACCCGGCCGGAGTAGCCGGGTTTTTTCTTTTCGATATCATGATTTCCGTAGAGCAGATAGAGTCTGTTTTGCCGGTGGAAAAGGGAAAACAGCCAAAATACATTATTGTGTATTTCGATGATTTGGCTCATTCTTCTGTTTTCCCACAGTTCGTCTCCGTCACCCAGCTCTATATAGGTGAAGCCGTTGGCGTAGTAATATTTCAAGGCCGTGAAATAAAGCGTTTGGTTTTTCAGAAAATTGTCATTGGAGCTGCCGTCCCCCCGGTGGCAGTCGCTGATCAGGCAATAACGCCGACAGCCGTTTAAGGGGAGGACGGGTGCGTTTTTAAAGGCAGCGGAGAGGCGGGAATCATAACTCATGCGCGGATAACTCCTTTCAGGTGCCGCAGCATTCTTCGCAGAACGAACGGCAGCAGGAAGTAAAGGTAGAGAATTTTATTCAGTGTACAGTCAAAATGTCTGGTTATAAAGCAGTACAGGCGACAGCAGATGTGGTTGCAAAATTGTGCCCATCGGATCCGGAGTTTTCTGAACCATGAAATCTTTGACGGGCACACGGGGGAAAGAGGACAGCCTTCGTCATAATGAAGATGCACTTTGCAGCCGTGGCAGTGGAAACGGACATTGGGTGCCGTCTGCCGCAGAGCGGCGGTAAAGCATTCATGCATCTCCATATTGGGGAAGCTGAGAATACAGTCCATTGCAAGGCTGGAAGGCCGGCTGAACATGCCCACGAAAAACATGGTGAGCCACCAGGTCAGCCCCGAGATGGTGGCAAGCTGGCAGGAGCCGTGGAGGAGTGTGAAGGTTACGGGCAGACGGTCGCAGTCATCCACTGCCTGAAAATGTGCTTTGCCATATTCTTCTTCATCTAAAATGCGGTCTGCATAGTAGATGCCCACTTCGGCGCCGGTATTGATGCCGTACTGGCCCTTCCAAAACTCAATGAGCCATGTGCGTCCCCGATAGTTAAAATAAATGGGGAGGGCGTCAAAGACCATGTGGAAATGGAGTGCGGCCCGGTCAAACAAGGCGGTATATCCGGCCTTGCGCTGCCATGCATCGTTGAGCGTGGAAATAATATCTTGCTTTGCATCATAAACATATCCGAAGGGAGAAAGGATGGAGTTTAGGAGCCTGCATTTCTCTTCGCAGGAGAGGGAGCAGACCTTTTTGATGGCAATGTGCTTCCGCCAGACACCAAAGAGAAGACAGATCAGCAGCAAAAAGAGTAAAATGATGATGGAAAAATACATATTAGAGTTCTTCCTGTCAAATTTGTTACTATATTGTATGAAACCAATGTTTTTTTGTAACCTGTTTTCATAGTTCTTTATTTTGGTGCGGCGCATCCTTTATTTTATGACGGGCGGACACCTTATGGAACAACCGGAGGAGTTTATCCTTAGTGAGCAAGCTCCCACGGATAAACTCCTCCGGTTGTTCCGCATGGCTGAATTGTAACAAAAATTATTCATAATCAACAAAAAAATCTTGAATTAATACCGGAAAGTGGTAAAATGGTACTAGAGTGATAATTTGACGATGGGGAAAAGGGTATGAGAGTTAAGTTTAAAAGTAAATTTTTAATAGGGCTATTACAATTTGTCGTCATTTTTTTCTGCTTTCACATTTCTGCCGAAGCATCACAGGATGCTCAAGACGGGGGAAGGGTGCTCTTTATCAGTTCTTATTCTTATGCTTGGAAAACCGTGCAAATACAGATTGACGGAATCATGGACGGTCTTGGGGAAAGTACGGTGATTGATTTCGAATATATGAATACAAAGCGCTTGGATACGGAGGAATCCAGAGAACTGTTTTATGACAGGCTGGAATATCTGTTTTCCGAACTGGAGCCTTATGATGTGATTATTCTGGGAGATGATGCGGCACTGCAGTTTGCTCTGGAGCACCGGGATACTTTATTTAAGGATATTCCTTTAGTGTTCGAGGGAATCAATGACGAGGAGCTGGCTGCCAGAGCCATGGAAGATCCTCTGATAACGGGTGTGATTGAGAGGCTCTCGCTGGAGAAAAACATTGATCTCGGATTGCTGCTGATTCCGGATGCCAAGAAGGTAGTTGCAGTTTTGGACAACAGTGTTACCGGTGAGGCGGAGCGGAAGCGTTTTTACAGCTTTGAGGACGAGTATCCGAATCTGGAATTTGCGGAGATCAATACTTCCATTCTTACCACGGCACAAGTGCGGCAGGCGGTTTATGCCGTGTCTACGGACAGTGTTCTGATATATATAACAATGGCGGAAGATCTCAGCGGGAAGAAATACTCAGATGAGGAGGCTGTGAGGCTGCTTTCCGAAATTGCCAGAGTGCCCGTATTTCGGATGGTGGAAGGCGGCATAGGTGACGGGCTTTTGGGAGGCAATATTGTCTCCATGTATCAATCGGGAGTTTTCGCCGGACAGACTGCTATGGAAATTATCGGCGGAGCCAATGTCAGTGAATTAGCGATGATGGATAGCCCGAATGTATATAACGTGGATGCAAATGTGATGGAAAAGTTTGAGATTGACCTAAACGTTCTTCCGCCGGATACAATTATACTGAATAAACCCACGACTTTTATAGAGAGAAATAAGGAGGCTTTGGTTCCCGGAGCGATTTTGATTGGAATAATGATATTAATAATGCTGTGGTTCGTGTTCGACAATCAGAGGCGCAGGAAGCTGATGAATGAATTGGAGGAAGCGCGTAAAATCATGGAATCCGCATCCCAGCATGATTTCCTGACAGGGATTCCAAACAGGAACCGTTTTATGAACGACTTAAGCAGTCTTATTTTGGCGAAGCGCCCTTGTACCGTCATGATGATGGATATTGACGATTTCAAGAAAATTAATGATACCAAAGGCCACACGGCAGGAGATGAGGCGCTGCAGCAGGTGGCGGACAGATTAAAAGAGATGTCCTCTCAGATTCTCACACCTTATCGCTATGCGGGGGATGAGTTTATAGTGATCCTGCAAAGCAATCAGAATAAGATTGTGGAGAAAGCGGCTTATCAGATGCGGCAGATTTTTTCAAAACCTTTTATTTTATGCGGGGAGAAGTCAAAAATATGCGGCAGTATCGGAATTGCTACATATCCCAAGGATACGGAAGATTTGGAACAGCTGATTGTCTGTGCGGATGATGCCATGTATGAGGTGAAGAAGAGCGGCAAAAATGATTTTGCGTTTTATAAGAAAAAAGAAGACGTTACATGTAATGATGTAATGAACGGCAATGAAGTAAACAGCACCGTGTAAGCAGTGAATAATCAGCGAGGAGATCATTGGGCAAAGGCTCTCCTTTTTTCCTATTAAATTGCATGCCGCTTCCGGGGGTGGAATTTTAAATTTTAAGTTACTGTTCACCTGCTGTCGCCGTGAGGTGTTTTCACGTTGTTTCTGCGCGATAACCCGAGACAGACATGCGCGAAATCGCTGTTTTGCGATTTCTGTGCATAGGCTGCTGTGAACAAAGTGCACTGTAACAATTTTAATTTTCGTATGTAATACTTATGTAACACTTTCACTTGACTATACTTCACAAGGGAAACGAAGTAGTGCATAATATTGCCGATGAAATTAGATTTTCGAGTAAGGGAAAGAGATTGTAATTCCTATAAATATTGTCTATAATAGGATCAAGGATGGAGGTGTAAGGATGGATGCATTGAAAGAAGAAACCTATACAATAGATGATATCTATGCGTTGCCGGAAGGGGAACGGGCAGAACTGATCGATGGGAAAATTTATTATATGGCGCCACCAAACACAAGACATCAGAGATTGGTTTCTGAATTGCATTATCAGATAAAAGACTTTATTAAGCGAAATAATGGTGAGTGCGAAATATTTCCATCCCCGTTTGCTGTATTCTTAAATGAAAATGATAAAAATTATGTCGAGCCGGATATATCTGTTATCTGTGACAAAAATAAGATTACGGATAAAGGGTGTAATGGCGCACCGGATTGGGTGATTGAAATTGTTTCACCAAGTAGTAAACAAATGGACTATTATAAGAAGCTGTTTAAATATCGAACAGCAGGAGTTAGAGAATACTGGGTCGTAGATCCTGAAAGAGAACTTGTGACAATATATAATTTTGAAAAAGACAGTATGGAAGAATACTCTTTTGGCATAGATATACCAGCAGGAATTTACGAAGGAGTTTTATTAAAAATAGAGTAGATTTTAAGTATAAGTATGGTGGTTAAAGAAAGCATTTGGAAGATAAGAATCCAGATGCTTTTTATTATACAAAAAATGCATATTTAAGAAGAATGTGAGGATTGAACAATTTAATGCATAGTGGCAACATCAAACCACTAATGACTATATAGGTAGTCAAATAAATTGAATGGAGGAATTGGAATGAGAACAATAGCAAGGAAAGGTGATAAGTCAAGGGCAGAGTGGACAGCGAAAAATACAGTTGTTCAATCGTCTCCGTTTCGGGAAAAACGTGGAATCCTTTTGCAGTGATGAAAAGGAATGAAACTTTTAAGGTAAGTATAGCATTATGCGGTAAAAGTTGGTATAATACAACTCTAATCAAATTTTCGATAATGTGTAGCAGAGGTTTTATATGGCAGCGAAGAAGTACTATGCGGTGAAAAAAGGAAAAGTGACAGGAATATTTCAAAGCTGGGAGGAGTGCCGGAATGCAGTGGAGGGATATTCCGGAGCTCAGTATAAAGGATTTTCCACTTTTGAGGAGGCTGGCGGATATATGGGAAATATATCTGCCGGTCATCCGGCCCGCGAGGGTGAGGAAGCATCAGCCGGTCATCCGGTTCGCGAGAATGAGGAAGCATCAGCCGGTCATCCGGTTCGCGAGAATGAGGAAGCATCAGCCGGTCATCCGGCACGTGAGAGTGAGGAAGCATCAGCCGGACACTCGGCTCATGGAGCGGGAAGACATTCCGGCGACCTCACTGCTTCAAGGGAGGATGAACTGCTTGCCTATGTGGACGGCAGTTATGATGATCGAATAAAGAAATATGCTTTCGGGTGTGTTTTTCTTTTACCGGACGGAAGAATATATACGGAGTACGGAAACGGGAACAATGCCCAATCCCTTCAGCACCGCAATGTAACGGGCGAAATGCTGGGCGCAATGTATGCGGTGAAATTTGCAATGCTTAATGGTTTCCGCAGTGTAGAACTCCGATACGACTATCAGGGAATTGAAAAGTGGGTTACCGGAGAATGGAGATCTAAAACGGAGCTGACACGGAAATATGCGCAGTCCATGCGTGAATGGGGAAAGAGTATTTCCATCCGTTTTACAAAGGTTGCCGCTCATACCAATGTGACATATAATGAATTGGCGGACAAAATGGCGAAAACGGGGCTGACTTTGGGGAACGGAGTGCCGAAGATTCGTAGACTGGAGGATATGGAAGAATATCATGGAGCGGATGAGACTGAATAAATATTTGGCCCATTGCGGGATTTGTTCCAGAAGGGAAGCGGACCGCCTGATTGATCAGGGACAGGTGAAAGTCGATGGCTGCCCCGCCGTTTCAGGACAGACGGTGGACGGGACGGAGGAGATCACTGTTTCGGGCAAGCCGGTGCAAAAAAGGGAAAGAACGGTTGTTTTAGCGTATAATAAGCCTATGGGGGTTACTTGTACGGAAAAAGATCCTCATGCAGAGAAAACATTGACGGACATGATTCAATACCCGGTGAGAGTTACTTATGCGGGCAGGCTTGATAAAGATTCGGAGGGGCTGCTTCTGCTTACCAATGACGGAGACTTGATTCAAGCCATGATGAAGGGCTCCAATCATCACGAGAAAGAATACATTGTAAAAGTAGACAGAGAGATAACGAAAAATTTCCTGAATCAAATGGAACGCGGGATTTATTTAAAAGATTTGGATGTCACCACAAAGCCTTGCAAGGCGGAACGAATCGGTAGATTTACCTTTAAACTAGTTCTGACTCAGGGGCTGAACCGGCAGATCAGGAGAATGTGTTCCGCCTGCGGCTATCAGGTGAAGAGCCTGAAACGGGTCAGGGTCATGCATATTCAGCTGGGAAATTTGAAATCGGGAGAATATGCGGAACTTTCCCGCGAGGATGTGGAAAGACTTTATCGGGATGCGGGGATGAAAGGCGGAAAGAAGTGATTTCACGCTCTGTAGGCAGAACTGTCCCACAAAACGATATGACGGAAAGTTAAAGGAATATCCGAAACGGATATAATTATAAATATAATTACAGAAATAAATGATATAGAATGAAACATGATAGAAATAGATGTTATAGAAACAGATGTTATAGAAATAGATGCTAAAAAATAGATGCTATAAAAAATGCTATAAAAAGAAATGGAATAGGTGGATATTAAAATGCAGTTAAACAAATCGGAACGGATGAAGGAACTGGCAGACATTTTAAATAGGGCGGCCAAAGCCTATTATGCGGAAGACAGAGAGATCATGAGCAATCATGAATATGATGCTCTTTATGACGAGCTTACCGCATTAGAACAGGATACGGGTATTGTACTGGCCAACAGCCCCACTGTTTCGGTGGGATATGAGTCGGTGGACGAACTGCCGAAGGATCAGCATGAGGTGCCCATGCTGTCTCTGGATAAGACAAAGAACAGAGAGGAACTGCGGGAATGGCTTCAGGGGAATCCTGCCATATTGAGCTGGAAGCTGGATGGTTTGACGGTAGTGCTTACCTATCAGGAGGGAAAGCTGGCCAAAGCAGTTACCCGAGGGAACGGAGAAATCGGTGAAGTGGTCACCAACAATGCGAGGACATTTAAAAATATCCCGTTGACGATTCCTCATACGGGGGAGCTGGTGGTGAGAGGCGAAGCGGTTATCACTTATTCCGATTTTGAACGGATGAATGCGGAGATTGAGGACGGGGAGATGAAATATAAGAATCCAAGAAATCTTTGCAGCGGCTCAGTACGCCAGCTGAACAATGAAATTACCGCAAAGCGTAATGTACGTTTTTATGCATACTCCCTGATCCGTGCGGAGAAAGACTTTCAGAACTCTCAGGAAGAACAATTCAAATTCCTTCGGCAGCAAGGCTTTGAGGTGGTGGAGCATTATCTGGTAACGGAGGAAAATATTCTGGAGACCGTAGAACGGTTTGAGAAAAAAATCGACGGCTATGATATACCTTCCGACGGATTGGTATTGAGCTATGAAGACATAGCGTATGGACAGTCCCTTGGCAGGACGGCCAAATTTCCCAGACATTCCATTGCGTTCAAGTGGGCGGATGAGCTGCGGGAGACAACGCTGAAGGAGATTGAGTGGAGCGCCAGCAGAACCGGCTTGATTAATCCGGTGGCCATTTTTGAACCGGTGGAGCTGGAGGGCACTACCGTCAGCCGCGCCTCGGTGCACAATATCAGCATTGTAAAAAGCCTGCGGCTGGGAATCGGGGATCGGATCACGGTGTACAAGGCCAATATGATTATCCCGCAGATTGCGGAAAATCTGACCGGAAGCGATACACTGGAGATACCTGATATTTGCCCCGTATGCGGAGGGCGGACAGAAATCCGTGCGGTAAACGAAGTGCAGTCTTTGTATTGTACCAATGAAAACTGTGCGGCAAAAAGGATTAAGTCCTTTACTCTTTTTGTCAGCAGAGACGCCATGAATATTGACGGTCTGTCGGAGGCAACTCTGGAAAAGCTGATTGACAGGGGATTCGTGAAAGAATTTGCAGATCTGTTCCATCTGGAGCAGTACAGGGAAGAGATCGCTCAAATGGAAGGCTTTGGCGAGAAATCCTGCCAGAATCTTTTGGACAGCATAGAGCAGGCAAGGAACACCACACTGCCACGAGTGATATACGGGTTAGGAATTGCAAATATCGGGGTGGCAAATGCAAAAATGCTTTGCCGGTATCTTGATTATGATCTGGAACGAATGCAGGAAGCCGACAGAGAGACATTGAGCGCCATTGACGGTGTGGGGGATGTCATTGCATCGGCATTTGTGGATTACATGGAAGACAAAGAGAATAAAGCGCGGCTGGAGCGCCTGATGGCGGAGCTTCATGTGGAGATCCCACAGGTGGAAGAGGGGAGTCAGACATTGGCCGGAATGAATTTTGTCATCACCGGGAGCCTGACACATTTCGGCAGCAGAAGTGACCTGAAAGATATCATTGAGCAGAAGGGCGGCAAGGTAACGGGAAGCGTCACCGGCAAGACTACCTGTCTGGTCAATAATGATATAGCTTCCGCTTCCTCTAAAAACAAAAAGGCCAAGGAACTGGGAGTGCCGATTCTCTCCGAGGAAGATTTCTTGGCACAATATGAAATTCCGTATGAGAAATAATATTGCCGGATGCGGATTCTCTTTACACTCTCACAGATATGCCGAAACGGCCGGCACAAGCAGTCTGTGAAAAATATATTTGATTGGAGAATAATTATGCCTATAAAGACACAGAGCGATCTGCCTGCAAAGGAGATATTGGAAAATGAAAATATTTTTGTGATGGACGAATTCCGTGCCATGCATCAGGACATCCGTCCCCTTCAGGTCTTGATTCTAAACAATATGCCTGTAAAGCAGGATACGGAGCTGCAGCTTCTGCGTGCATTGTCCAACACACCCCTTCAGGTGGACGTGACTTTCATGAATACCAAGACCCATGTGTCCTTGAATACTTCTGCAAATCATCTTAATAAATTTTATGTGACACTTGACGAGGTCAGGGATCGGAAGTTTGACGGTATGATTGTCACAGGAGCCCCGGTGGAGGATATTTCCTTTGAAGAGGTGGATTATTGGCAGGAAACTTGTGAGATTATGGATTGGGCGGAGACACACGTGACCTCCACCTTGCATATCTGCTGGGCGGCGCAGGCGGGATATTATCATTACTACGGCATTAATAAAAAAATGCTGTCCGAAAAGCTGTTCGGGGTTTATGAACACAGGGTCTCCAACCGGAAAATACCCTTGGTCCGCGGATTTGACGATATCTTTCTGGCGCCTCACAGCCGCCATACGGAGACACCTGCAGAGGCCATTCATGCATGTAAGGAATTGACTGTTTTGGCGGAATCTCCGGTGGCGGGGGTTTTCCTTGCGATTGCGGAAGCGGGAAAGAAGATTTTTGTGGCCGGACACCCTGAGTATGACCGCTACACCTTGAACCATGAATATCATCGTGATTTGGATAAGGGGCTGCCTATCGGGATCCCTTATAACTATTATCCCAATGACAATCCGGAGGCGAGGCCGCTGCTGCAGTGGCGGGGGCACAGCAATAATCTTTACAGCAATTGGCTGAATTACTATGTTTACCAGATGACGCCCTATGACCTGTAGGATAACACGCGCTATATACGCGGAAAGTCAGTAAAATCAAGGGATCTGGGAGTTGACTGGCTGAGGGAAAATTCTCGTAATTTCCCATAATTTTTCATAGTATTTCGGGAAAATGGTGTACAGATGGTGTACTTTTGATCTTTTAATGATGTAAATGGCGTACTTTTTGGTGGGATGGCGTATGACAGGTGAAGTGGGGCAGTATGACAGGGCGGAAGGATAGCATTGTGTGGGGGAAAATGCTATCTCGTGACTGAATCAGCGGAAAGGCAGGACAGGGGAGAGGGCATATCCAGCAGTCCACCACAGGTTTTAAAGGTAAATACCACTTCCGCAGACAATAATGTAACGCCACCATCATCCAGATAAACAGGCTCTTTCAATCTCAGCCACTGGTCGAGGAACACTGCCAAAGCCAGATCCTGTCCAAATCAAAATAAAATAATATCTGGCAGCGGATTGTTATATTGTCTGCTTTCCAAACATTGCCAGATATTTCTGGGTCTGTTGGAGGGATATTTCCAGTTTTTTTCTGTAGTCTTTCCAGAATATCGTTTTCAGAAAGGCCACAGTCAAGGCCTGTCTCAATAATGCTTTCGGCTTTGCCTCTGGCTTCACCCTCTTTTGCAATTTCATTAAATAAAGTACACATATCAGCATCTCCTTTCGCAGCCAGTGCATTGTAGTCGATCTTACAGTTTGTTGCGCCTGCCAGCGTCATGATGACGGTTCTGTCCACACCATAGGCCATGGATCCTTTGCTTACCTTGATATTGTCCCTTGAGGCTTTGAGGTTCTCTGCGTACGTTCTGTGTTCCAACACAGAAGCAATTTCCGTATCTTCGTTTTCCGGTTCTTCTGGCCTGATGACCTGCTTGCGTCACCACCGCTGTTGCGCCGGTTCCTTGTTGTTCTGCCCGCCTTTCAGCCCAAGCAGATGATTGATATTGGACAAAATGTCCCAAAGCTAAACTTTCATAATTATGGAATAGAATTAACTACATCAAGAATTTCTTCCGCAGAAAGGTCATCCGGGGAAAACCCAATAAATATATCCTTATAAGCAAAATGAAATGTTACGTTGTCGTCTTTGGTTTCTAAATACTCTTGCAAATTCTCAAAAGAGTAAACTGGTTTATTTGTCCTTGGTTCATAGTCCATGATGAGGACAGCAAAACTTGAACCGAATAGGTTGGGGTCGGGTACTGCAATACCGCCATCCTCGTTAGCGGGAGCCATTATTATTTCGTCACTACTTGTTGTAAAAGTTACTCGAAGTAAGTGATATTTTGTTCCGCTTTTCATAGTTGTCTCATATAGGCTGGCCTTTCCAAAATGATAGCCAGCGGGCAAATCAGTAGGTAAATAATGTCCTAATCCCGGTATTCCGTAGGCGGTATTCTCGTCAACACTTTCTACTGTCGCATCTTCAACATCCCGAATATCCTCGGTGGCCGGATATACAGCCATGCTTTCAATTATCGGGTCAACACCCTCTGGGTGTTCCCCTGGAGCTGCAACACCGCCGCCGGGAATGTTCGGGCCACCGCTCGGTTCCCTCAAAATGCCCGGTAGTGTTAGTACTGTTATTGTGATAATCAGACCAACACAAGCTACCATAGTCCCCCATTTAATTGCCCTACTGTATCTGGTTCGTTTATATGCCCTCGCATCTTGCACAGCCTTATCGTTAATCGTTCCAATAGCGTCCAAAATATTTTCGACTTTCATTACAATAACGCCTCCCTTTCCAAGCGGTTTAGAAGTTTTTTTCGTTGCCTGTGTAACATCATTTTCACTTTGCTTTGTGAAAATCCAAATCTTTGGGCAATATCTGCAATCGTGTCAAGATACCAATATCTGCAAATAAAAACCCGGCGTTCCATAGGTGGCAGCGACATAACAAAATTGTCAATTAGCTGTGATAATTCTGCGGCCTCCACCTCATGCTCTACGCTTTGATTAGACGGAATACAGTCAGACAGTTCATCAAGTACCAGCACGATCTCACCGCCGCCCCGCTTTCCCGCAGTACGGTCACGCCATTTATCAATAGATATTCGCCGCGTGATTTTCCCTAAAAATGTTGAGAGGATAGACGGACGATGGGGAGGAATATTATTCCATGCGTCAAGGTATGTATCATTTACACTTTCATCTGCGTCCTCAACATTTCCGAGGATGCCATAAGCGATGGAATAGCAGTATTTTCCGTACTTTTTAGATGTTTCTGATATTGCATTTTCAGAGCGCGCCCAATAAAGATTTACAATGCTGTCATCTTCCATTTCCATACCTCCTAGTATAATAATGATATAGCCACAAGAGCTATAAAGTTAATAAGTTACAAGGTCATATCTGATGAATAACTGAAGGAGGGTTCCCCTTCCATCAGAAGTTATTGATATAATTTTTACCATGTCTGAGGTTTCC